>NZ_LGIA01000073.1 GCF_001270965.1 Sunxiuqinia dokdonensis
CATATTGAAGCAAACGCTCGTCTTTTTCCAACTCATCGTACCACCGTAACATTAATAAAGAGGTCCAGCTCATATCCAGCACGTGAAACGGTGACTTGCGAGGGTCCCATGTATATGGATTTCTGTTTGAATTTCCCCAATAATAAGTGTCCCAGCCTCTGCTGCGGTTGTATTTTTCGCCTTCAATTTCCACTTCGTGCATTTCGGTGCCAATAAGGCCATAGAAAAATCCGCTTTTGCGGGGAAAGGACAGAGCCAGCTCTTTCGTTAGCAAGGCTTTGTCCATTAATTCCTGATTGCCTGTTCTTCGTGCATATCGAAACAATCCGCCGGCTGATCGCAGCGAACTGAACCAGGCCTGGTTCCAGATTGACCGAAACTCCCTTTCATTAACTTCTCCCGGATAATTGGGGCTTTGTGTAACGTTTACTATAAATACAGGTGCACCTACCTTTCTGTTATTTAGTTCGAACTCCTGCCATACATTGTCTGACCAGGAATCGAACGCCCACTTGTAGGTATGATTTACATATGATTTGGGATCATTGTTCCCGATTGGGTTTCCGTTTTGGTATGCGATATGCCCCCATTTGTTCCACATAAATTCAAGTGGCTTACGAAACGGATTTGAGATTGCTTCGTTGTCCTCAGAGCAAATCAGGTAAAATCCAATCGCTACGCTTGCAGCCGGATATTTCGCTCCTGGAGCCCGTTTGAATAAAACGTGCCCTGCGACCTCACTTTCGCTCATGCCTAATGTTAGCCGGTTTTCTTGGGCGTTCATATCCAGATACCAGCTTGCCGGGGTTCCCTGTTGCATCATATCCAAATCCGGAATCATCACCATTGAATGCGTCGAATCCGCAACAACCAATGCCGGAGAGCGAAAAACATGTTGAGCAATGATGTGATCGTCAGTGGGAGTTAGATGCGGCGCCCAGTGGAATGTGGGCTTGAAAGCAGGCTCTATACATATTTGCCAATCGTCCAGCCGCATTGCCTTTTTCAGTGAGAAAACGACCTTTATATATAGGGTGCTTTTGTCGATTGTTTGTACCTGAACTTTGCCTTTTTCTTCGCCCAAAAGACTATACTGAATGTTGTTAATGTACTTATTAAAGGGGAGAAACGCTTCCCTATCGATTGTTAAACTGGTGTGTGTTTCTTTTCCCCCGGAATAGGCTGAAAGGCTCGCAACCAGTATTCCGATCAATGCAATAAAAAAGCGTTTCTTCATAACAAATCAGTCTATTCGTTCCAGTGTAATTAAAGTGAGCTCGAACAAGTTGGCATCTCCGTTATCACGTACATGTACCGTGATTGAATTTGTTTGAGCGGTAAGCTGCAAATCCCCCACGTGTACCTTCTCCCGGTAACCATCAGCAGCTGCTTTTGTCGATATCCAGTCGGATAGCTGATTCTGACGTTGCCAAATCTGGAAATCTGCGCCTTTAGGTCCCTCGTGGAAATTGAGTAGAACCCTGTACCTGCCTTCCGGCACATCGGTCAACGTCACCCGCACGGCACCTTTTCCAAAAGAGGTGATACCAAGCCCCCTGTCAAGGATAACCTGCACTCCTCTTTCAAGCGTGATCTCCATCAACTGTGGAAAATAAACATGTGTTGTGGGCAAATAGACTTCTCTCAACTTTGCTGTTGGCTCCATTCGTTCTTCCAGCGGCCGATCGGCATAAAAAAATGCCACAGAAGTATAATCTACAGGAAAATTATTGTTGACTTCGCCGTGTTCCATGCCGTGATAGATTTCTTCTTCAAAAGGCATTTTATCAGAAAGAAAAAACCGATAGCCACCGGTTCGGTTCATTGGCAAAGAGTAATCAAGCGATCCATGCAAAGGCATGCTGATTCCTCTATCCCATCGATCGAGCAGCGCATACCATCCCCCGCTGTAATAATCTTCAGAGCCGGTCCCATGCAGCCTCATTTTGCCATCAACATAAGTTGAATCGTCTCCTTCAAAGAAAAGTGTCATACCTGGACGAAGTCCCTGCGCACTGTGAATGGTACCCACGTAGTGTCCTTTGCCTTTTGTCTGCAGAAAAGTATAAAACTCGCCAATCTCAGGGCGCTCTCTTCTCCATACCGTATAAAGTTTTCCCTCTTCCTGTACGTTGCGCTTATTGCTATTGTAATAAACTTTTACCTTCACCGACATGGGGTTTTGCTGGACTTCTTCTCTGGGTTTGTAAATCAGCTTCATGCTCGCAGAACGATCAAAAGGCATAGGCAGATAGCAATAGTTTGTTGTGCCCTGCCTTCCCATAACCATACTTCGCATGGCAGGTTGTCCGTAAGCGTACCCGAAGAAATCGGCTATCGGTGCGTGGATGGCGTCCACCTGCTCATTATCCCATTTTGCGGAAAGGATGATATCCTTATATCGTCCTTCGAATGATGTACCGCCATCTATGTCAAAACCAACAATCCGTCCACCGGTCTGTTGGTCAAAAAATGTCACTTCTTCACCTGGCTTTATATTGAATGTCTTTTCCTTGGTTTGAATATCATCCGACAATCCGGATCGGTAATTGTCCACTTTTGGCGAGATATCGCCCCATAACCCAGCCACTTCCGACAGCAACTTTTTATCTCCTTCAGAGAACTTACCTGTCCAACTCTCCACGTTCATCCCTGACAATTTCCGATATTGTATTTGATGAAACATGATTCTCTCTCCCTGAAAAACAATTTTCAAGGATTTCTTAAAAGGAATCGGAATATAGCTGTAATAGCCTCCGATCTCGTTCCCGCAAATGGGCTTAATAAAGGGATAAACCTCTCCCGAAAAGAGATCCATAAATCGGATCTTCAGCCGAGGTTGTTTCTCTCCATCGAAGTAGAACAGCAAGGTGTCGTTTGTGGGCGTGGGGGTCCATATCCTGTTTACCACTCCTGGCCCTTCAAATTCTGCCAGCACCAGCCCTTCTTTCTCCTTACTTATGTAGGAATACTTCCCCGAAAAGCCATCATCGTTTCCGCCTGTACGGTCGTAACTTGATTCTTGTTCTATGTATTGATTTGTATGGTAGGTCGGTAGTTTGTCAACCCTTTTCAGTAGTTCAAGCTCATTGCCCCATTTGTAAGCATGTTCCTGACATTGTGCCCTGAAACAGAACACAAAGAATGAAATTGTCAATAAAATTAAAATGTTAGCTTTTTTCATGAGTTACTATTTTGTTTCACTTCTTAATAAAATCCTCAGGGCTCCTCGGTGAAACTCCAAAGATAAAAGTTGCTCCGTTTTGGAATGGTTCTTTCATCTCAAAATTTTCAAAGGCAATACCTCCTGGTATCGGGTCATCACTTGCCCAATACGCAAAACGAGCGTTAACGAGTCCTTTAAGATTTTCATTTGGTTTTTCTTTTATCCAGTATTGTGTAGCAGCTTTTCCGTGGTACTGCCAGTGCCCGGCAGTGCCTGGCGCGTAAACCGCTTTACTGTAATCTTTTTCGTTAGGTTTTGCCATAAAATACGCTCTTCCGTTTTTGTCTTTTATCATTTCTTTTTGGGTGAAATATTGATGTGGCGTAAAATGAATGTCTTTATATTCAGGCCAAATCTCAAGCGCCGATTTTTGCCCATCTTTCAGATAGAGTGTCCTTAACCGGGCTTTGTTTCCCATTGTTGCAGTTGTGATAAAATAGTTCAGATCAACAGAACCTTCATACGTGTAAGTCGATATTGAAAATTCATACGGGCGCGATTCAAAAAAACGAAGCCGTATATACACCCGTGCACCATTATCGAATGGTTCTGAAAAAATATAAAGCGATAGCGTTTCCTCGCCGTTAATGCTTTCTACTACTCCTCTTGCCGGAAAGTCCTCTTTTAAAGGAACAACAGCAGTTGAATCGTTAGAACTCCAAAAACGTTTTCCTCTTTTCCCTTCATCAAGGCTGCTCATTTCAAGTTCTGATAACCCCCTATGCTCACTTCCTTCTGGAATCGGCTCCAGAGCAATGAAGTTCATCACCTCAGCGCGTTTTAAGTCTAAATAAGGTGTGTAAATCCTCAGCAATCCCCTTGGCCCGGGCAGGGGAGCCAGCCCGACTTGTATTCCATTAACATGTCCCCACACAGGTATGGCCGGTTTTTCCCGTGAAGGTTGTATCCATGTTCCGGTTGTGTCAGGAGGTGCCAGTTGGTGCCAATAAGGTAGGTTCTCTTGGGATGATGCTGACTTAACTATTGAAAATGAGAACAGTAAAATTAAAAACAAACGCATTTTTTCGGGTTTGATGGATTTTATGTATCAATAAGGTCGATCAAATCTTCGTTCAACATTAATCGGAGAAATCTCCCATATCTGCGATTTCGGCTTTCATCAGAAAAACATTGTACGGCATCCATATCGACATTGTAAAGTACAACTTATTGCCTGTTACAGATAAGGGATGAAAGTAGGAGCCGTATAACTGCGCATATTCGGTACCAGCAGCTAACTCGTAAGGTTCACTCCATGGCCCGGTAATATTTTCTGCTGTTCGCATGGTTATATTGTACCGGTCGGAAGAGAAATAGGCAATTATCCATTTTTCGAGGGTTTGATTATAAATGAACGATAATTCACCCACCCTGTCATCTATTATTACCGAAGCTTTGCTTTCATCTCCTGTAAGCCATTGGCCGGATGCCCCGTTCCAATATTCGTAATTAGCCTGCTTTTCGATATCGGATTCAATGAATCGGGCCAGTTTTGCACTACTGTCCCTTCCTGTTTGGGTACCAATCATATACACATATCCGTCTTTTTTGAAATACCCAACTTGTCCGAAATTACTGTATGAAGAAAAGGAGACATCCTCGCATTTCGTCCATGTTTGTCCATTGTCAACAGATTTGTACATTCCTGAATAATTGGTAACCCATCCTGTCCAGTTTCTGATGTTAAAATAATGCACATAATCAATTCCGTTGGCACGGATGGCTGCTGTTGGAATAGATGTCCAGTCGCCGTTACCCGATACATCTTTCCCGCCATAAACGATTTCCCGGGCATCTCCTCTTTCGTCAGTTGCCATGCTACTAAACGAAAGGCCATCTTCTAAATTATCGTCATCGGAATAAGCCAACACATTGCTTCGCCAGCTGCCTCCATTAGGACCAGGATTGGAAGGATTCGGGTTGAAATCTCTTCCGAAAGTATCTCCAAAGAAAATCCCGTATTTTCCGGGTCCCATTTCCCAAATAATACCGAGGTCAGTTCCTCCCAGGTTCCAATTTAATGCGGTGTTGTTAGGGCTTGGAAAAGTTTCGTCTGCCATAGGAGTTCCTGTAACACGTGCAATGCGGTTAACGCCTCTGATGAAAAATCCCCAACGGTTATCAATACTCAAAGAAAGGTTGTTGGACTTATTTCCGTCTTTGTAAATGGCACTCAATACTAATTTGAAAGCCTCCGGATCGGATTCCTGAATTACATATTTAAATGAATAAGAGGATGAAAGCTCGCTCTTATCGATTTCTGCAGAATAATTATCTCCACCATTCTTTTTTACCGAGATGTAATCAATAGCATCAAGGTTTTGGAAGGTAAGTGTAGTTGTTACTGTTTTTGTCTCTTTATCAGGAACAAGATTTGTTTCGGAAGCTGCAATTTCATCAACGGGTAGATAAGGCTCGTCATCATCGTCTTTAGAACAAGAAAATAACAAAAGGGCTGAACAAAATAAAATTATACAAAGTGTATTACCGGAGGTAATTCCAGGTTTTATTTTTTCTTTTACTAAAGAATTATAAATCATGATGTAAGCAGTTTGCAGATATTGTTATAGTACTTGTAATTTTAAAAATAAGGGTGTGTCAATAATGCTTAAAAATAACAAATAGCAGATGGCAACCATCTTAATTGATATGATAAATGATTTTCTGACACACCCTCAATAATATTTGAAAAAGACTATTATTTAATCGATTTCAATAACCTGACCATCAGAATAAACTCTGTCGGGTTTACCTTCTTCTTTTGCTTCGTCGGTTAGATATCCCAGCAGTTTTACTACAAACCGATATTCTTTACTTGTATCGATTGTAATGTCTGCAGTTGTATTTTCGTTTCCAACGATGATCTTTTGTCTGTAAATATTGTCTTCTACCACTTGTATACTTGCCTCTAAAGGCCTGTTAAAATCAGCAGAAATATCTGAAGGTATTTGCCAAGTTAATGTAACAACACTTCCCTGTTGCGTGTAATTCAAATTTTCTACTTCCGGCAAAGAATGATTGAATTCTTTAAGATCAATAATATCTCTATCGTAACAGCCCGTAAACAGAACTATGGTAAGTGTTACAATAAGTGCTTTAGCTATATTTTTCATCTTTTTAATTTTTTATGGCAACAGATGGAATTTACATCTATGTCAACTAATTGACATTAATGCCTTTTTTGCGAATTCCATGCTCATTTCATTGCCATTGTTTTAATATTTCAACACTAATAACCAGGGTTTTGCGTATAATTTCCTTTTGCCCATTTCATTTGAGCTTGTGGTATTGGGAAAAATTCGTCGCGTCCGGCCGTGAAGCGTGCATTGTCCATCCAATAAAATCTATTTTTTTCTATGGAGAAATATTCATTCATTGTTTCTTCCAAAATCCCCCAACGTTGTAAGTCGAAGAAACGGCGTCCTTCGCAGGCCAGTTCAAGGCGATTTTCCCACTGTAGTGCTTTCCATGCAAAATCCTTATCCCAAACACAGTTTACGCCTGGTTGGTAGGTCTCACATTTATAATTCATAACAGGTGTTCCGTCTGCCATTATTAAGCGGCTTGTGCTGTTTGCTGCGCGTTCACGGATTTTGTTGATCAATTCAAGAGACTCATTCCATCGGTCTAACTGGATAAGAACCTCAGCTTTCCAAAGTAATACCTCATCATAGCGGATCATTCTTTTATTCATCGAGTTGAATTGCCATCCATCGTACAATAAACATCCACAATCGGGATGTGGTAATTCTTTTAATGATTTGAGATAACCATATTCAGCTCCATTACGAATTCCTCTGCTTTCAAAGATCAGATCTGGATCGTATTTCCATGGGTGACCAGGCACCCCTGCTGTATGACTAAAACGAGGATCAAAATTATACTTTTCAAAATAGTCTCTATTGCCTGCTTCGACAAGAGCCGTATTCACTGTTCCATCAGGATTCTTGATGTAGTCACCATAGCAGTCATCATTGTATGTATCAAACAGAGGTAATCCATCTGGACCGGTTTTAAACGCATTTCCCATTGTATAGCTTACGTGGTGAAAACCGCAACATTGAAAGCCAGCCCACTGCCATGGATGGTTCAATCCTTCTCCTCTATTTATTTTACCACCTGTAGAGCTACCATCGTCAATTGAATACTGGATTTCCCAGATTGATTCTTTTGTGTTGTTATCAGATTCAGCCACAAAATTTTCCCCGAAGTCATCGCATAAATCAACCGCTCCTCCTTCTTGGTCTGTTAATTTATTTAGATAACCCAATGCTTCGTTTAGTCTTTCTTTGTTAATATTAATAACCTGATGCCTGTCATCCTGTTCGTATGCCATAAACATCAATGTTCTTGCCACCATTGCGGTTGCTGCATTCTTATTTACCCTTCCTTTTTCATTTTGCACCAAGGGTAGACGGCTTTCTGCATCTTTAAAGTCGTTTAAAATTCTTTCCCATAAGTACATGTCGTCAGGTTGATCGTGATCCTTATTGGGAACGGCTTCAAATTCAGCCGATGTTCCAACAACATTTTCATCTATGTAAGGTACATATTTGAAAAACTCTTTAAGTCTGAAATAGACAAAGCCCCGGATGAATTTTACTTCACCGATTCTAACACTTTTTAATGGATAATCGTCTTCGGAGATATTTTCCATTTTTTGAATTGCAGTATTGCATCGTTGTATTATCTGGTAGGAGACATACCACGGATAATCGAGCGGCCAACCGTTTGGTGTTAAATTTACAAAGGTTTCCATGTACCCCCAGCCATTTCCACCATCCCAAGTTCCTCCACCTCCTTTATAGGAATCATCAGAACGCAGAGAGCCTGACCACCACGGAGAAAATGGGGAATCCCATGAAGGAATATCCGTTATTCTGGCATAAGCAGCTGTGACGAAACCTTCCATATCGCTTGGTTTTGTTAGTAAGGCGTCATCTAGAACCTGCTTTGGATTTACTTCTAAAAAATTCGAACAACTATTTCCTGCAAAAAGAAAGGCAAATGCGAATATTATTAATCTATACTTTTTCATGGATTTCTAATTTAGAATGTAACATTAAGGCCAAACGCTAATGAAAATGGAGTCAAATAGCCATAGCCGGGCATTTCTGGATCGAAACTGGTATATTGATCGTCTCCCCACCCCTTTTTCAGGGTCAACACGTTTCGTGCAGAAGCATACAGTCGCAAATGTTGCATATACATTTTGTTGGATATTTTCGTTGGCAAAGTATAGCCGAGCTCAATATTCCTCAACTTAAGGTATGAGCCATCTTCAACAAAATATGACGAAAACACTTGCTCGCTGTTAGTTGTTGAATTAGAAATGGCTGGAATATTCGAATTTGGATTATCAAACGACCACGCATCTAGTATTCTGGTTGGGTGATTTTTCCCGGAAGGAACCGATATGTTCCAAAGATCGCTTTCTTGTTTCCAAATGTTGTTTACTTTATTCCCATAAACGCCCTGAAAAAATAGGTTCAAGTCAAAGTTGTGATAACTCAAATCGAAGGTTACCCCGCCAAAGAAATCAGGATCAGTAATTCCAATCCATGTTCTGTCATATAGTTCATTAACAACTCCGTTGCCGTCCAAATCTTTGTAACGAATACGACCAATGGCTTTTCCTGTTTGTTCAGCATGTGCATCCACTTCTTCTTGCGTTTTGAAGATGCCATCAGCAACAAGCCCGTAAAAGATATTTGGAGTTCGCCCAATTACAAAATCATTCATGCCATCGCCTGGATATCTGTTTATAACGTTTTCAGGAAGATCAATTAACTTTGTTTTATATGTTCCAACATTGGCAGAGACAGCATACTGAAAAGGAGCCATTGGATCATTTTTGAAAGTGATTTCGAATTCAAAGCCTCTGTTATCCATATTTGCCCCATTAATCCACGGTTCTCCTCCTTCACCCATTGCTGCGATGTATGGAACCTGAACTAATATGTCTTCCGTTCTTTTATAGTAATATCCAAGCGAGCCAAATATTCGTTGGTCAAGAAAACCATAATCAACAGCCAAGTCTATTTGTGATGTGGTTTCCCATTTGAGATCAGAGTTCCCCAACC
This sequence comes from Sunxiuqinia dokdonensis, assembly GCF_001270965.1. Lineage (GTDB taxonomy): Bacteria > Bacteroidota > Bacteroidia > Bacteroidales > Prolixibacteraceae > Sunxiuqinia > Sunxiuqinia dokdonensis. The sequence goes on from NZ_LGIA01000073.1 coordinate 9,310, forward strand.
AGGTTCTTCGGTATCCCGAATAAAGTTGCCCGGTTTCATTTCCTTCGATAGGATAAGATGTTCCAAAATAGTCGGTTGTGAATGGCGTTGTTGTATACCCTCTTGGTAATCCTTGTACGCTTCCGTTTGTTCCCCAGCTAGCACGTATTTTTAGATCTGAAATGAAATCGTAGTTGTTCATGAACGATTCTCGATTAATTCTCCATCCGCCCGAAGCAGCTGGAAAAATCCCATAGCGATTATCTTCTCCAAAAAGTGAGGATCCATCACGACGCAACGTAAATGAAAATAAGTATTTTGAATCGAAAACATAGTTGACCTTCCCAAATAGTGAAGAATAGGTAAATTCGTCAGCTGAGCTTCCAAGTGAATATTTTGATCCTGTGGTCACTCCTAAATGGGCAAAATCACGATCTTCAAGATAAACTCCTTCTCTTCTGGCAGAGTATCCCTCTTGCACATATCTTGTAGCCTCAGCTCCAAATACTGCATCCAGATTGTGCTTACCTGCACTTAGATTATACGATAAAGTGTTTGTCCATACGTAGTTCAAAGAGTGAGACTGATAACTTCCAACATAGTTTTCCCCGTCGCTATTTCTGCCACCTGTTTCTGACCAAATACCATCCACAGCCCTGTTGTAAGCACTTCCGTAGTCAACTCCAAATTGCGTACGTGCGGAAATTCCTTTCCAAATTCGCAGGTCGAGGTACACATTCCCAATTGTTTTGACAAAATTATTTACGTTGTCTTTATTCATTGTCAATAAACGAACCGGGTTTGAGAAATCGTCGAACCCCGCGGCACCAGCCCAATTCCCATCAATATCGTAAACAGGTACTGCTGGAGGATTAATCATAGCCCAGCGGGTTTCGTTCTGATCTCTGTACTGCAAGTAGGATACAGCCAGATTCTCTCCAATTTTTAAATGGTTCTTAATGAGGTCGTATTCTGAGTTGGCACGCACTGAATATTGTCTGAAAAATGTATGAATCTGCGTTCCCTGGTTATCGTAATAGCCCAATGAGAACAAACTCTTACTCTTGTCAGAACCACTCGAAACGGTCACTTGGTGGTTTGTTGTAATTGCTGTACGAAGAATTTCATCCATCCAGTCTGTGTCTGCTCCTGGAACGGTTTGCGCAGAGTTCAGCCACTCGGCCACCTTAACATCATCGAGTACAGGTCTTCCATTCTCATCTCTGTTCCATGAGAAATCGTAGGTAGTTGGCAGCGACATAGCCGTGCCATACACTTCTTCATCGTATGCCTGGGCTCTAAAAGCCGCAATCCCATATTGCTCTGCATCCATCAGAGTTGGCTTGTTTCGAATTGTATTAAACGAAACACTGCCCTTATACTCAACGGTTGTTTTTCCTTCTTTTCCCTTTTTTGTTTGAACGAGAATAACACCTCCGGATGCACGTGCTCCATATATACTCGCTGAAGCAGCATCTTTCAGGACCTGGATGGATTCAATATCTCCTGAGTTGATATCTCGAAGGTTAAGATTTTCAGTCGGCATTCCATCTAGAACAATCAAAGGTTTAACGGCACCAGAGAGTGATGAAAGTCCTCTGATCTGAATGTTAACACCTTCTGCCGGGTTGCCTCCATTTGTAGTAATGTGTACACCTGAAAGCTTACCTTGTAGAGACCTCATTGCATTGGCTGAAGGATTTTTTTCCAAATCTTCGGATTTCGCTATTGAAACAGACCCTGTCATATCTGCTTTCTTCTGGGTCATATATCCTATGTACACCACTTCAGAAAGCATCGCAGCATCCGCCTCCATTACTACATCTATAACTGATTCGCCATTAAGTGGCTGTTCTACTGTTCTATTTCCAATGAAAGAAAATACTAAGACTGCATTTTCAGAAGGTACACCTATCTCGTAACGTCCTTCTGCATTGGTTGCCGTACCTATCGTAGTTCCCTTAATATAGACATTTACTCCAACAAGGAGTTCGCCATTTGCATCCATTACACGTCCGGCAACTTTTTGTACCGGTTGCGCCGATGCTAACGTAGTGTTTCCTATACATAAAAAGATGACAAGAAGCATTCTGCATATTATAATTTGCGATTTTTTCATAAAATTTGAGTTAATTTTATCCATTTAGATTAGAAATGTACTCTATTTATCATTTTAGTTAGTTTTGCATAGTGATGATGTTAGACATGTAGTATTTCAAGGGACTTGTTCTCTCTGCTATGGCATATTGACCAGTGGCAATTGAATTTTTTCACTCATTTCCCCATAGCCTGGGATCATTTCCCTTTGCTTTTCTCCATGCATCACGCCACCGATGCATATCCATATGATTAATGAATGGTTTCGGTTTCCTTTGTGCTTTCGAAGGTGCTGCCGGGAGTTTCGCTGCTTCATCCTGATACCAATATGCAACCGTGGCCAAATCCAAGGTAAGATTGTTATTGTGCCCATGCTCAATGGTCCCTTTTACCTCCCTCTCAAAAAAGATAGGATCATTAATAAAGAAACGGTACACGTGCGTTCGTCCGAGCCATCCGATATCGTTATTTACACGAGGATAACCAAAATACGGATGCGAGAAAGGTTCTTTTGGACACCACGATGTATTAAAAAAGTCTTCGGTTCCGGTGCCTATTAGTGAGGGTGTTTTCTCACCGTCAATAAACCACATATCATCTCCTTCTCCATACCACATGGGTGTCGGAGAATGTACGTAATAGTTCACACCTACAAAATGCCCCTTCCCTTTAGTTTCGACGAAAACATAGTTTTGCTCTCCTCCTTTGTTTGGCCGTTGAGCTCCGGTAAGCGCCCACTCTGTTTCTCCTTCAGGAAGTGCTGGAGTTAGGTTGTGGTTATACCAGGCATGAAAACGTCCCATATTTTCGGGTAACGATCCCATTTCAAAATAGTCAACATAAAAATAAAAAGCGTTGATCGTTTTGTCGGTTTGATTTTCAATCTCTATCCTCGCCCCTTTTTCAAAAGGCATAACAAAGTAGCTTGACATTCCGGTTCCGTTTTCCGGTCCAGCCGAAAGGGGGAAAGAGGCATAATTATACCGCTCATCCCATCCTTGTCCGAAAAATGGTCCGATTGGAGATTCCACGGAAGGATAATCATTCCCATCCCAATACATTCGTAAAATGATATCGTTGCGACTTAGCTCACCGGGAGGCGGAGCAATGGTGATCCAGATATGATTTATTATTCCTGTACCTTCAATCGTGGCAATTGTTCTTTTTTCACCGGGTTTAAAGGGTTCCAGGTGGTCACGGTTTCCTCCGGTCGGGTCGGTGCTTGAGATTCGTTGGTTTTTTATTCCTGATTTAATTTTTGCAAGATCGAACATTTCTCCTCCCGGTTCTTGTGCGGAAGCAGAAAGAGTCAAAGCAAAAAGAATAAAAAACGTAAATTTGATTTTTACCAATTTCATTTTTGACTAATTTTTAAAGTTGTTTTTTCTTTTTTTTACTGATGCTGCTTTTCACGCCAGATCCGGCAGCATTTAGAGCGATTAGTGCCACATGACGCTAATCGCTTTTTTAATTTCAAATTGTTCTGTTCATAGGCATATGCTTTTGTGTTGTTAAAAATTTAAGACTGTTTCTTGCGGCAAACCACCGCGCCGTAATAAGCAATTAAAAGAAACGCCAGGGCCGGAACCCAATAAGCCAACTTGATACTTCCGGATTGGTCGGAAACAATGCCCTGAACCTGGGTTAATACAGCAGCCCCGGCAATGGCCATCACCATGCCGGCACCACCAAGTTTCATGTCTTCGCCCAGTCCGGCCACTCCCAAACCATAGATTGTTGGAAACATCAGCGACATGCAGCCGGAAATCCCGATCAGCGCATAAACGCCCATCCAACCTTCAGCATAAATGACGGTGAGGCTGCACAAAACAGCCAGTAAGGCCAGTATTGTCAACAGCATGCGGGGCTGAATGTATTTCATTAGCCCGGTGCTAATGAAGCGAACAATGACAAATAAAACCAAGGAAATAATGTAGTAAGTCGCCCCGGCCTGTTCAGCTGTTCGCGGAAGTAAAGCGTCTAATCCCGCCCACTCAAACACGTTATAAAAGCCGGCCGAAAGCGGCTCCAGATTTCTGAGCACTGCAATAATGTCGTCGGTTGTGGCTTCCCGTCCAAGGCTGGCAACAACCGATTCAAGGTTCAATTGCTGCATAGTGTAGCGAATGATAAATGACCAGACAGCAATCTGCGCACCAACATAAAAGAACTGGGCAATCACTCCCCACACATAGTTCCTGTTCGCTTTAAGCCGGTTAAGTGTTCCCGAAAAATCCAACTTCTTGTCTTCTTCCTTCAGGTTGGGCACCCGCGTCAGGTAAATGGCCAGCAGCAAGCCGACAATCACTACTCCCACCGTCATGTAGGCCATGGTTACTGCATTCAGTTCAGCACCCTGTACCTTAGCCAGTTCGGCCGGCGACAAAAGTGCCCGCTCATCTGCATTCAAAATATTTAGGTTCGACAAAATGAACACCTGACTGATGACCACCCCTGTAATCGCGCCGAAAGGATTAAACGACTGGGCAAAATTCAGGCGCTGGGTGGCGGTTTCCTCCGGCCCGATAGCACACACATATGAATTGGCGGATGTTTCCAGAATCGACAAACCAGCAAAAAGAATAACAATCGCCAGCAAAAACATTAAAAACCCAACGTTGATGTTCCAGCCGGCTATTTGCATGGCCGGGTAAAACAGGAAGGTACCTGCCGCATACATACCAAGGCCAAGCATTACCCCCGACTTGTAGGTGTAACGCTTGATAAACAAGGCCGCCGGAATGGCGAAACAACCATAGCCCAGCAGGTAGCAGGCCACCTGAATCCAGGCGGTTTTCGAATCAGTCAAACTCATGATTCGCTTAAAAGCTGCCAACATCGTGTCGGTCAGGTTATTAGGCAATGCCCAGGCAAAAAACAGGGTTGTCAAAAGGATGAAGGGCCAAACAATTCCCCGCGGTATAATTGGTGCTTTTTCCATCGACTGTTAATTACTGAATTTCGATTCGATCGTGTAAAGGTTCAGGTGAAACAAGTTGTTGACAATCTTAGCCAGCTCTTCCTTTTCACCCTGAATATGAACAATCCGTTGCGTGTGCGTGAGCGATTCGCCGGGCTGCAGCGCCGCCGCCGGAGATGAGGTTTCAATCTCGTAGAAAGGGCCCATAATGGATCCATCTTCTACCGGACCGTCATTATACGAGTTAATCACGTCGCCGGCGTAAGGATCGTCTTGTTCACCCCAGTTGGAATTCACATAGACTTTTGGTTCATCGGGAAGCGAGCACCAGAGTAGCGTCAGGATGTTTTGTTCTGAATCATAGCTTCCGCACAATTCTTTCGCTCTACCCGGAGGAATACCAATTTTGCTACGGTACTTTCCATCAATCTTAAAAAAGACAGTTCCGTTTTCCGCAATCAAACGATCGGATGGCACCTTGCCAAAATACTCGTCATTCACAATTGTTCCGTCCACATCCTGGTTGTAAGGGATAAAAACGGTTGTTGTTGGCGAAGGGTTAAACATCGACAATAGCCAGATAGAAAGCAGACCATCCTTCTTGATCCATGGATTTTCTCCGTGGTTGGTGATGGTATTCTCCGACTGGTAAGCTACCACTTCAAAGTAGCCCTCCGGTACATCAAGCCCGAGCAAACTGGAAAGATCAGAGCGGCTAAGTAGCGAAACTTTTCTGCTAATTCCCACCTGAAACTCGGTTCCCGATGCGTTGGTCAGCCGGGTATCTTTTGTAAATACAACCGACTGGCTTTCCTGCTCCTTCACCTCAAACCGCTCCGTATCCAGCACCGGAGGTACCAGCCAGTTTTCAAAAACCTGCTCGTCTCCCTGGGCAAAATAGATGGAATGTGGTCCACCTTCAGGCCCCAGCCAAAAGCGCTCTTCGCCGCCAACAGGGTTAAACTGCGGATTGATCTCGCCCGAAGCTATCAAATCGTAGTTGATCCATCCATAGCTTTTGCCTTCTTTCCCGTTAGAGGATGAGGTCATCACTCGCCCCTGATAGTCAGGGATTAGCAGGATCGAAGCCTGTGCCTCGTCATCGGTCAACTCAATGGTTTCAATATTCCGGGTTTCAAAAAAAGTCACATCATAACCGTACGTCCCTTTCGTATAATCATTTAATTTATCTTCCACTTGCTTCACGTTTTTATTTCCTGTAGAGGTGCAAGCGGCTGCAAAAACCAACAATGACATCCACGCCGCTTGCTTTACGCTATTACTTTTTGAATAATTCATACTTCCTGGACTTTAAGTTGCTATGAATATAAAGGTCCAAAACTTGTGCATGCCCTGTAATCTGAGCCTTCGGGATCACTTCCAAAGGCATTCCATGTTGCAGGACGGAATAACTGATCCTCCGAAACATTATGCATACAGACAGGGATTCGCAGCATTGATGCCAGCGTAATCAACTCAGCACCAATATGACCATAAGAAATAGCACCGTGATTAGCTCCCCAGTTAGCCATTACCGAATAAACATCCTTAAACTTGCCAGTTCCTGATATCCGGGGAACAAACCAAGTTGTTGGCCAAATAGGATCTGTACGTTTATCGAGAACAGTATGAATGTCCTCTGGTAGTTCGACAGTCCATCCTTCAGCTATTTGGAGAACAGGCCCAAGCCCTTTAATCAGGTTAATTCGATTCATTGTCACCGGCATTTGACCTGCGGTTTTGAATTGTGACGAAAATCCGCCGCCACGCATATACCCCTTATTCGAAGGACACCACTGCGTGTGGTCAAGGCATTTTTGAGCTTCGTCTTCGGTAATCTCCCAGTAAGGCTTCATCACCGGGTTTCCATCCTTGTCGCGCTGCTGAGCTGTTGCATCCAAAGTCGTTGAACCTGAATTGATCAGGTGAATAATTCCATTGGCGGCCAGTCCGGTCAGTTCTTTCCCGGTAACTCGTTTAACCGCCTCCGGGCTCCAAAAAGTGCGGACATCCGAAAACAGCTGGGCCGTATTGGTCAGTAGATGTCCGAACAGCATGGAAACCCCGTTTAAGCTGTCATTCTCCGTTGCAAAAACATAAGCCTGGCGAATTCCATTCCAGTCAAAAGATGAATTCAGTATCGCTTCCATAAAATCTCCATCCGGATAGTGGTCAGTCCACTGACGTTGTCCCTGGAATCCTCCGGCAATAGCATTATGACCTTTCGATTCTTCGCCGAAGCCCATCGCCTTCAACTTCGGGTTTCCATGCATGAGATCTTTGGCAATCAGGGTCATTTTGACGACCATCTCCCACTGCTTGTCTTTCTCTTCGCGACTGTAAGGTGTTTCATTAATTTCAAAACCTTCCCGGCAATTTTGCTTCACCCAAGCCAATGCCTTTTCGTATTCCTCATGGTCATAGATTCCACGGTCGATACGACGAATCAATTCAACCGATTCCACAAATTCAGTTCGCATTCCCAAATAATCCTGAAAGAAATCCGGATTGACCATCGAGCCTGCAATTCCCATGGAAGTGTAACCAATGGACAGGTATGACTTCCCTTTCATTTGCGCCACAGCCAAGGCCGATTTCACAAATTGCAAGATTTTATTTGCAACATCCTCAGGTATCGAACTGTCTCCTGCATCTTGCACATCACGCCCATAAATACTGAAAACAGGCAACCCTTTTTGGTTATAACCTGCAATTGCCGCGGCCAAATAGACGGCCCCAGGTCGCTCTGAGCCATTAAATCCCCATATCGCTTTGGGTATTAGCGGATCAGCATCCATTACTTCGGTACCATAACACCACGCTGGCGTTACGGTTAATGAAACTTCCACCCCCTCACGAGCAAATTGATCAGCACATCGTGCCGCGTCTGCAACACCACCAATTGTCGTATTCGAAATCACACACTCCACCTGTTCTCCCGATGGAAACCTAAGATTCTCTTCAATTAGTCGGGCTGCGGCCTTGGCCAAAGCCATGGTTTGATCCTCCAAAGATTCCCGTACTCCATTTTCCCGTCCATCGATTACCGGACGGATTCCGACTTTTGGCAAACTTCCTATTAATCTACTTATCATTTCTATCTATTTTGTTTCGACTTACTTTTCTTAGTTAACTTCCAGTTCTTGCCAGCTTGGTAGCTTGGGAAACTTGGCATGAGGTTCGGTTTGGTACCAGAAGGCCACCGAAGAAATATCCGACTTTTGTGGGAGATACCGGCCACCATGACGCCATCCCAAATC
>NZ_LGIA01000074.1 GCF_001270965.1 Sunxiuqinia dokdonensis
CACGCTGGCCTTTTCCACCCAATTCAAGCTAAACCTCATTCCACTTCCTCCCAAATACAAAGGTTTGGTGTGTGCTCACTTCAACAGTTTGCAGGAAGCTTACCTGGGAAACCTGGTCGCCCTAAAGCACCAACCCGGAGCCATTGAGCTGATGGATGACATCATTATGAATTGCACCAAGGAAAATATTGAGCAGCGCAAAAATCGCTTCTTCATTCAGGGTGATCCGAAAGCCATGCTGATGATTGAATTTGCGCGCGAAACGCCGGAAGAAATTCAAGCGATTGCCACACAGTTGGAAGCCGACTTTCGTGCTGCAGGGCTGGGCTACCATTTTCCTTTGGTGCTAGGCGATGCAAATATCAAACGTGTATGGGCTCTTCGCACCGCGGGACTGGGGCTTTTATCAAATATACCGGGCGATAAACGAAGCGTTACCGTGATTGAAGATACCGCCGTTGCTCCGGAATATTTACCGGACTACATGGATGAGTTTGATCAAATTCTGGGAAAATATGGATTAAGCTGTGTGAAGTACGCCCACATTGCCACTGGCGAAATTCATCTGCGCCCTCTATTGAATTTAAAAGACAAAGCCGATGTGGCACTTTATCATACCATTGCCCGCGAGATTGCGCAGCTGGTGAAAAAATACAAAGGATCGCTCAGTGGCGAACATGGCGATGGCAGGCTCAGGGGCGAGTTTATTCCCTTTATGCTGGGCGAGCGAAATTACCAGCTGATCAAAACGCTGAAACAAACCTGGGACCCGCAAAACATCATGAACCCGGGAAAGATTGTCGAAACGCCGCCGATTACAGAAAACCTGCGCTACCTGCTTGGCCAGACACGCGAACTGGAGACCACCTTTGATTTTTCAGACCAAAAAGGCTTTTTACGAGCCATTGAAAAGTGCAATGGTTCGGGCGATTGCCGCAAAAGTGTGGCCATTGGCGGCAGCATGTGTCCCACCTTTATGGTTACCAAAGACGAAGACAAAACCACCCGGGGACGTGCCAATATTTTACGCGAGTTTTTAAGCCGGTCAGAGAAAGCCAATCCTTTTGATCACGAAGAAGTTTACGAGGTGCTCGACTTGTGCATTTCGTGTAAGGCCTGCAAGGCGGAGTGTCCGTCGAATGTGGATATGGCCAAGTTTAAAGCCGAATTTCTACAACACTATTATGAGATTCATGGGATTCCATTCCGAACCCGTTTGATTGCCTATCTTCCGCTATTAAACCATTGGGGACGCATGATGCGGCCACTCACGAATTTCATCACTGGAACCAGCACTTTCAAAAAAGCCATCGGTTTTGCTCCGGAACGCCAACTGCCGCGGCTGTCGAAACTCAGCTTGCGGCAATGGTATAAAAGACCCATTCAGCTGAATGGACAAGGTAAAGGAAAAGTGTACCTCTTTGCTGATGAATTTACCAATGAAAACGAAAGCGACCTGGGCATCAAAGCCATTTTGCTGCTCAACAAACTGGGCTATGAAGTGGGCATCCCCAAACATGTCGAAAGTGGGCGCACGTATCTGTCCAAAGGTTTGGTAAAAAAGGCCAAAAAACTGGCTAATAAGAATGTTCAGAAATTATATCCGCTGATTGGTGAAACCTCTCCCCTGCTCGGCATTGAGCCATCAGCCATCCTTGCCTTCCGGGACGAATACCCCGAACTGGTTGATACCAGCTTGAAAAATCAAGCCGTGGCGCTATCAAAAAACACGCTGATGCTTGATGAATTTTTGGCTTCAGAATTTGAAAAAGGAAATATTGACGCCTCCCTGTTTACCCGTGAAAAACGGACCATCAAACTGCACGGGCATTGTCAGCAAAAAGCAGTCGCATCAACCGATCCAACAAAACGCATGCTTGAAATTCCGGAAAACTACACGGTGAGCGAGATCCCAAGCGGTTGCTGTGGCATGGCCGGATCGTTTGGCTACGAAAGAGAACACTACGAACTGAGCCAAAAAATCGGCGAGCTGGTTTTGTTTCCTGCTGTGCGCCAAGCCGCTCCGGAAACAATAATCGCCGCACCCGGAACATCGTGCCGCCATCAGATTGCAGAAGGAACCGGTCGCCGGGCCCTGCATCCGGTCGAAATTTTATATGAAGCGTTAAAGTGCTAATCTGTAAACTGGTTTGACGAATGAATTTTTTCGGCCTTTGTTTATTCCTGAATGGCGGGCTAATGGCTTGCAAATAGCCTATAAACACTAAAAGTCCCAAAAATCTGCTCATTATTCCTACCTGTTCACACAGTCAAAAGCATCGTTTGAAAAATAAAACCCTGTTTTAAGAACTTAAGTCCAGATAATTGGGTCTCCTCCATTGCCTTGCATTATAAATAGCTCTACCTTTTTTCAAGCAAAATTTAGAGATTAGACGGCTGAATAGTTCTGAGAATCTTTCATTCACATTGACATTAAAACAAAAAATGTAATTATAGAATTGATTAACCAAAACAAGAAAATCATGAAAAGAAAATTATTTTTACTCAGTGCTTTCGCTTTAATACTTGCCGGTGGATTCATGTGGAGTTGCCAAAAAGATGACGTTGTAAGCTTGTACGAAGATGACTTGATGCTGAAAAAGGCCAGAAGCTCGCAGGCTGATGTCGCGGATATATTAAGCTGGGAAGGAACAGTGTGTGCTGGAGAAGCACATGAATTTTGTTTAACATTCCCGCAAGCCACCACAGGTAACGACAACCCGAAAGAAACAAACGGTCAGGTGCAACTCCTTGTTGCAGGTGATGATCCGGGTACAGAAGATGTGGTTGAAACCGACTATTGGATTCAAATTGCTCATGGCAATGGTAATACAAGTTTCTGCTTTGATTATGCTTTTGAAGCAGCAGGAGTTTACGCGCTGAGATATAAAGCCAGCAGTCCGAATTGGTCTACTGCCCAGGTTCAAGTAGTCAATTGCGGTTGCGAAGAGAGCTTCACCTATACTACGACATTCAACGAAGACAACACGGAAGTTGAAGTTACGTTTACCTACATTCCGGCAGAAGACATGGATGATGCCACCGTGGTATTTACCTTTGCACAAAGCATTGTTGTTGTGGGCCTGGACGACTGGACCTCGAATGGCGTAACCAAACAAATGGGGATAGATTTAGTGGCTTGCCAGGAGTATAGCTGGACTGTCACTTTAGCTGCCGACTGCAACGGAAAAGGTCAAAGCTCAGTAAATGCCTGGACTGATTTCAAAGTCAATAATAAATGGATGTATGACGAAGTTTTGGGAGAAGATATCTTGGTCATGGACTCGAAGAAAGGAGACCTGGAAAACATCAATGTATATTGTCCCGACTCGGAGTAATTGGTTTATACAAACGATTTTGAAAGGCTGCCTTTGGGTGGCCTTTTTTATTTTCAAATTCAAAACCATCAGCCAAGCAGATCAAAAATTACAAACCCGTGCTCAAAAAAAATCGGAATCATCTCAGCCCATTGTATTCCGACTGAAGTTCTCCACACTTCTTATTAAAAAGAGACCGTCGCTGCCAACGTGAAATCACCTGATTCTCAAAAATACTACGCAACAAAACCTCGAAAACACATAAGAATTGGCCTCTTCGCAGCCCCAGACCCCGAAAAATGGCTTCTGGATCTGCTTCCGTGCTCATTCGAACCCGCCGTTCGTACATTGAACCATTGAATTTGAAAACCAGCAAACAACTTTTAAACATTTGTCACTAAATTTTTTGATCAAACTGTTGCCTACAAATAAAAATAGTGATAACTTTTTTTTCTGAATTTCAATCATCACAAATTAAATCGATTGATAAACTGACAGTTAATTGTAACAGACAATAGCGGTGTACCTACTTTCCGGGTTATAGACAATCAACATTCAGCATGGACTAGCCCCTGTTCTTTAGCCGGGAAAACGCGTCTTTTTGTCATCTTTTCAACAGTGCACAAGCCTGGCTGGATCGATGAAATGTAAAGTAGTTTGAACCTTAATTTTAATTGAAGAACATTTTCCATAACAGCGTTTGAATCTTTCTTCGCTAAACGGATTGGCTGGGGGAAAAAAGAATGCCAGCCAAAACTAACAACCGAATGAATTACTAAAACAGAATAAATATGAAAGAAAAACCTTTACCTCAATCCAAAAAGCTTTATGGCCTTTTGATGTTTACAATCTTTTTCCTGATGACCAGCTTGATCAGCCTGGCGCAGGAAGTTACTGTGTTTACAGACAAAGATGACTACTGGCCCGGCGAATGGGTTATTATCACCGGCTCCGGATGGACTGCCGATGACAGTGTGTTAATCACCCTCACCCACATCGACCCCAACATCCCGGATCACTCACACGATCCCTGGTATGTGGCCCCCGATGAAAACGGTGATATTTACGACGAATGGTTCGTCCTCGATCAGGAACTCGGAACTGCTTTCCACCTAACCGCCCTGGGCTTTAACACCGGCTGGTTTGCGGAAACATGGTTTACGGATGGACAAGTCAAGGCAAAAACACAAACCTCGGGTATTACATCAACAATTAACTATGCTGTTTACAATAATCCCGATGATTGTTCTGGCACTATTGTAACTTCTGGTTCTGTAGCAATTACTGACGGCAACACAAACATTTACAATGTTGGCAACAACGAAAGACTGCTTATTACAGCTGCCCCGTACTCTGACCAAGGAGGTATTTTTCAGGGTTGGTATAACACCAACAATTTGCTCTTAACAACTGATTTAAGTTTTTGTACGGATAACAGCTTGACCAATATCATTGCCCAATATTCTGAAGAGTGCACTCCCCCAACATCCTATGGCGTAACCGGAACAGGCACTTATTGCGCAGGAGAATCTGGATTAGAAGTTGGATTATCAGGTTCAGAAACCGGAGTGGACTACCAGCTTTATGTTGGAGGAACAACGGTTGTTGGTTCACCAGTAGCCGGAACAGGCAGTGCAATCAGTTTCGGAACTCAACCTGCAGGAACTTATACCATAGTTGCCACCCGCGTGGCCGGAGGATGCACTACCGATATGAATGGTAACGCTGTTGTGACTGAAAACCTAATCGATCCGGGAGAAATTGCCAAAGGAGCCACCAATCCAGGTCCCGGATGCGGCTCACTAAATCCAAATGCAGCGGGTACGGCAGCAAGTGGTTCGACTGACGCAAGCGGCTCCGGGACGATTATCTACCAATGGGAAAACAGTACCGATGAATCAATCTGGACAGAAATATCCGGAGCTACCGAAATAAGTTTCAACATTCCGACAATTTCAGAAACAACCTATTACAGACGGGTTGCAACTTCAACACTAAACGGAGTAGCCTGTAGTGCCACTTCCAACGTATTGGAATATGTGGTGAATCCATTGCCTGAGGTGACTTCAATATCTCCGGGAGGCACAACCGAAGTTTGTGTTGACGCTACCCTCCAATTATCAAATACAACAGCGGGTGGTGTTTGGAGCAGTGGTGATGAAGCCATTGCAACTGTTGATGCCACCGGACTGGTAACTGGAGTCGCAGAAGGAACCGTGACCATTAGCTACAGCGTAAGCAATGAGTTTAGCTGCGAGAAATCAGCCAGCAAAACGGTTAATGTTTACGCATTACCGGCTGCACCAACAGCCAATAATGAAATAGTAACTTACGATGGCACAGAACAAACTGCATCGGCCACCGTTCCGTCAGGATTTGAGGTAGACTGGTACACCACCGAAACCGGTACCGAAACCACCACTGCCCCAGCCGGCACCAATGCCGGAACCTACACCGCCTGGGCCGAAGCGAGAAATACAACGACTGGATGTGTGAGTGAAAGAAGGACGGAAGTGACGCTGGAGATAGAAAAACGACCGATTACAATCACGGCTGATGCCAAAA
>NZ_LGIA01000075.1 GCF_001270965.1 Sunxiuqinia dokdonensis
GGATCCTTTTTTATAATTGCCGGGCAAAGAAAAGGCCCCGTTTCCGGGGCCCCAGGTGTAAAATCAACGATCACCCCAATCGTTCACCCAAATTTCTTCTTAATGCTCGTCTTCCGGTATGGTATCTTTCGAACCATAAATCACATAGTCGTTGTAACAAGCCGGATTCACATCGTCCCATATTTTTTTGCCCACCTCACATACTTCCGCGATGATGGCATAAATTTCATTGGCTTTTTCTTCGCGCTCAAAGGTTTTCGCTTCACGTGTCGAAATCATCAACCGTTGTTCGTCAATGGCGTCGTCCAACCCGGTAGCCGTTTCTTCAATCATTACCAGCATTTCTTCGGTAATGCTTCGTTTGGCCAGTTTATCCATCATGTTGCGACAGGTGGTACATACATGCTTGGCATAAATCAGCAAATCCTGTTCTTTCATGGTTTGCAACTTGGCAAAACGCAGCGACCGGTATTCCACCGATTTTTCACCCAAAGCCAGTTTTGCCCGAAAACGCAGATCGCCCAACTGGTCAGTCAGGCTCACCAGCAGTTTCTTTTTGGCATCGGTCCGAAGCATCTGCTGGCCTTCCCAATATTCGTCCGATGGCAGGTTCCTGAAATAATCTACTTTACTTTTTAACCCGAGGCGGTACTCCTCGTCATAACCCATTCCTGAAAATTGTTCGGCGTCCCGCTGCAGCAGGGTATCAATACGGTCGCCACGTTGAGTCAGGCTCCCAAAACTAAAATTGAAGTTTGTTGACATGATTAGTTGTTTATTAGTTCGACTTATGGTTTTATTATGATCATACAAATTAGAACTTTAACATTTAAAATAAAATAGTAAAGTGACAGTTTTTTTAAATTTTTTGAATTTTTTTTATTGATCAGTTTTGTCTTCACCAAACCTCTTTTTAGCATATTTAAAGCTAAAAAAGCTTATTCAGCATAAAAAATAGCTTGATACGGTTAAAAATGGATAGAGGAAACCCACTTTTGACCTTTTTTAGCACTAAATGGCTCTCTAGAACGAAAAAAATAGGTAAATGCCATTACCAGAGCGGTAAATGAGGCTACCAGAGCGGTAGATGAGCTTACCAGATCGGAAAACATGATAACCAGAGCGGTAGATGTGTTAACCAGAGCAGTAGATGCCATTACCAGAGCCGAAAACACCACAACCGACAAAGAGAACACCTCAACCAACAAAGTCAACTCCACGCCGGACGATCTTTTTGCAAAAAAGCAACGGAACAAATGTTGAAAACTCGGATCAAAAGGCGCTTGTATGAAAAATAAAATTGGGTTAAATTGCACATGGTTTTTTTTGTTTAAAGGTTAGTTGATAGGGTGTGTTTTCCATCCCTTGGGGTTTGGAGAGCGCACCTTTAAAACAAAGGACCTAAGCCCGAAGGGCTTCAAGCTCCAGCCCGCGCAAGGCCGTGGAAAAACAGGATTAATCCCCTAACGGGGAAGGTTTACGCTGGTAATCTGTTCTCTGCTATGGATATTGTTCTCCTACGGGGAAATCGCCAAGCTCGTTGATTCCATTTTCCGAACCTATTTCTGAATCATCTCCTTTTTTCCCATAGGGAATCCATATCCATAGAAATGACCGGGCCGCCAGCTGTATTTCCCCAGAGGGGATGAATCAATTCTATTCGATCGGTTTGTGGATAGCTCCCGCGCCAACCCTTTCGCCTAGCCTAACAAATACCAAACAACAAATTTGCTCCCGCCCCTTCAGGGCTATCCATTAAACGGGCATCTCAAATAACAGGGCGTTGCCCTGCCCTGGTGCTTTTGCGCCGTTGGCGCGTAGCGGAAGAAAGCACACGGAAAACGAACTAAGCCCGAAGGGCTTCAAGCAGCAGCCGGCAGCAACACCGTGGGGAAACTTACCCGTTTCGCCGTAAATCCCAAAATTGAGAATGGGCATTATTTTGTAACTTTGAATCATGAAAATCATTCAACAACATATCAAGGAATTAAAAAAGCTATGTGAGCAATACCACGTAGCCGAATTAGATGTGTTTGGATCAGTGGTTTCGGAACGATTTACCAGCGATAGCGATATTGACTTTTTAGTCCGGTTTTCTGGTGTTGAGCCTTTGGATTACTTCGATAATTATATGGACTTCAAAGCTGATTTAGAAAAACTGTTTTCCAGGAAGATTGACTTGGTTGAAGTACAAGCCATCAAAAACCCTATTCTGAAGCAGTCGATTGATCGGGATAAAATCAATTTATATGGACGAGAGGATACTAAAGTGGCTGTTTGATATTAAAATTGCGATTGACGAAATAGACAGCTACTTTTTAGAAACGCCAAAGGATTTTAAGCATTATTCTTCGAATATTATCCTGAAACGTGCGATTGAGCGCGATTTGGAAATCATCGGTGAAGCTGTTAACCGCATTCTCAAGCAAGATGAGACCTTTCCAATCAAAAATGCAAAAAAAATCATCGGCTTAAGGAATCAGATCATTCATGCCTATGATAACATTTCGGATGAAAACATCTGGGCAGTCATTCAAAAACACATCCCTTTATTGAAGATTGAGGTTGAAGACCTGATTGATAAGGCAACTTAAGAAATCAGGTTGCCCACCACTCCCGCGCCAACCCTTTCGCCTAGCCTAATAAATAACAAACAACTAAATTGCTCCCGCCCCTTCAGGGCTATCCATTAAACGGGCATCTCAAATAACAGGGCGTTGCCCTGCCCTGTTACTTTTGCGTCCTTGGCGCGGAGCGGAAGAAAGCACACGGAAAACGAACCAAGCCTGAAGGGCTTTAAGCACCAGCCCGCGGCAAGGCCGTGGGAAAACAGGCAACCCTGAGTTCATCGCCCTGAAAGGGCAACAGCCATAATTTGAGTCCTTCATTGAAACAAAATAGACCATTCTCGCTGGTCAGCCTCTTTTGTTTGGGTTTGCCTGCCTTACAACTCCTTAATTTTCAGATTTCAGAACCAGACTTTGTTGCCATGATTTTTACGCCAGATGTGTTTATCGCTTGGGTTCCCGGGCCTGGCTGAAGGCATCAATCACCAACGACGAAGCACCAAGCACAGCGCTGTTACTCAGGTCCGACACTTCAATTTTCAGTGCCTGATACAGACGCTGGTAGGGAAACTCGTTGGCCAGCACCGAACGCATGCCGCCTTCAAACAAATGATACGATTGGCTGACCGACCCACCGAGGATGATGGCTTCGGGTGCCAGCGCAAAAAGCACGTTGCCAATGGCCCGTCCAATGTGTTCGCCTAGCTCGAAAAACGACTGGTTGGCCTGCTCATCGCCTTGTTCCGCTTTTTCGGCCATGACTTTTCCCGACAGGTTCTGATCTTTAAAAAACTGCCCACTGGCATAGGCTTCCACAGTTTTGTCACGATAATAAATGGTTCCAAATTCGCCGGCTCCGCAAAAACGCCCCGAGTACAGGTGCGAGTTCAGAATGATTCCCGCGCCTAAGCCAGTACCCAGCGTGACACCCACGAAATTCCTGAAATTCTGTCCTTTGCCAAAATACCGTTCACCTACGGCAAAACAGTTGGCATCATTATTCACAAACACCGGTTTATGGAAACGATCTTCCAGCATTTGTTTCAGTGGCACCCGATCCCACGAAGGAATGTTCACCACATCCAGCACTTCGTTGGTTTCCAGATCAACCAGACCGGGCACACCAATACCAATTCCCGAAACCTGGGATGACCAGACTTGCTGAATGGCATCGCCAACCAATTCAACCACCCGGTCTTTTGTTTCTTCGGAAGGGGTGGAACAAGCATATTCCTGAACAATTTGCTTTTCGCGAATGCGTGCGACACTGATTTTTGTACCGCCAATATCAACGCCAATAATCTCCATACTTTTGGGTTTTGATTTAGGTTTATGGATTATTCAGGTAAAGATAAGTCTTCATTCTTGATAATCGGAGCACAAACAACAATTCTTTAACAGCGTTAATACAATCAAACCAAAGGTTTTATATAACTTGCACCAAAAATTTTAATCATGATTCAGCTCAAACCAAACGCGATTTTCACCATGCTTCTCATTTTGATGGGCTCTCTTTTGTGCTCGGCTCAAAACCGTGTAGAAGTGAACATTCCCGATATTCCGGGCTATCGAACGTTGAAGTGCGATTTCCATATGCATACTGTTTTTTCCGATGGCGATGTATGGCCAACCGTGCGGGTTCAGGAAGCCTGGCTGGAAGGACTGGATGCCATTGCCATTACCGATCACATTGAATATTTGCCCCATTCGCAAGATTTGCAAAGCGACCACAACCGCTCCTTTGAAATTGCCGAGCCCCTGGCCGACCAGATGGGAATCGTGCTGATTCGTGGAACAGAGATCACCCGCAAGATGCCTCCCGGACACCTGAATGCACTTTTTATTAAGAATGCCAACTTATTGGAACGCGAAAACTGGTGGGACGCCTGTGTGGAAGCAAGGGAGCAGGGTGCATTTATTTTTTGGAATCACCCGGGGTGGAAAGCACAACAGCCGGACACCACACGCTGGTGGGACGAGCACACCCGTTTGCTGAATGCAGGCATGCTCAACGGTATCGAGGTGTATAATTACAAGGAATTTTATCCGGAAGCGCTGGAGTGGGCCCGGCAAAAGAAATTGACAGTGATGGCCAATTCCGATATGCATTCGCCGGCGACCATGGAGTATGGAACCAAGCACCGGCCCATGACTTTGGTATTTGCCACCGACAAGTCGCAGGGAGCCATCAAGCAAGCTTTGAAAGACAATCGTACAGTGGCGTACTTCGACAACCAGCTGGTGGGCGATCGCCAGTATCTTACGCCGTTATTTTTCGGATCAATAAAAATAAAAAACAAAAAGCTGGAGCTGGAAAACCATCAAATTCAAAAAGTACAAATTCACAATGCCAGCGATATCGATTTTCATTTGAAATTGCGTCAGCCGGCGATCGGCTTATCCTGCCCCGAAGAAATTACACTGGAAGCACATCGCACGGTTTTTATTGAT
>NZ_LGIA01000076.1 GCF_001270965.1 Sunxiuqinia dokdonensis
AACCCGACAATGGCGCCAATCCAGGGTCCGAGGTAGGGAATCACATTGAACAACCCGCAAAACAGCCCAATAACAACCGCATGACTAAAGCCGATGCCAACAATGGTCAATCCCAGTGTAACCAAGGTACCCACCATGGTTACTTCAAACAACAGCCCGACAAAATATCGTCGCAGCAAATTGTAGATCGAATGTAAAATACGACTCACTTTCTCTTCGTAGTCAAACGGAACAATCAGCAAGATACTGTCACGAAACATATTTTCTTCCTTCAGAAAAAAGAAGGTGATGAATGAAACGGCAAAGAAAGTAACAAACAATTCACCCAGCGTTCCCGCAACAAATTCAAACACATCGGCCAGCCTCGAAAAATTCAGGCGCTCTCCAAACTGCGCCTTCATCATGGCTACCAATCGGGCATCATTCTCAGGCCCCGGATCTTCACCCATAAACTCCATCCACTGCCGGATCGGCTGTTCAAAAACCTGAACAACTGCATTCAAATCAATAGTCGAAAGCTGCTCAAACTCATTAATCAATAATGGGATTAAAAAGCGAAATGAGCCAATAAAAAATATCCAGAAGATCAATAAGGTGAGAAAAGCTCCGACCGAATTTGAGACGGAAAAACGCCCCAGTTCAAATTTCTGAAAAAAACGTACGACTGGACGACCAACCAACGACAACACAGCCGCAATCAAAACATAGGTTACAATGGCACTAAAATACCACACCAAAAATATAACCACAAGAAAACCAACGATCAGCAAAATATTCCGGGTTCTGCCCTGCACTTTTATCATCGCAACGTTTTTTTACAAATATACCGGATAAATTCAAGTTTTAAAGCGAACCATAGATTAGACAGCCCTGACAAGCCAGCCGGGAAATACCACCGATTGTTAAAACCAGCGGCATTATGCGCTCAAATCGGCCCGCCTATGCAATTGTTGCAGTATTTTTTTAATAAATTTGAAAGCCAATAAAAAAAGTATGACGACTGATAAGTTTAAAGCCTTAATTGTTGATGACGAAAAAGAAGCACGAGATGTGCTAAAATATTTGCTTCGGAAGCATTCGGACGTTGAAAACATTTCCGAGGCGGACAGTACGGAATCGGCCTTGTTCAAGTTTTTGCGAGACAAACCTGAAATCGTTTTCCTCGATTTGGTCATGCCCGGAAAAAATGGGTTCGAATTCATTTCACTGATAAAAAAAGAAAAACTGGACACCAACATTGTCATTGTCAGCTCATACCGGGATATGGCCATCGATGCCATTAAAAATGAAGTGTATGATTTTCTGTTGAAACCGGTCAGTGCAGATAAGCTCGAAACCATCATGACCACAATTAGAAACAGAAAATCGGCTATTCCAAATGCTGAACTCGACGCCCTTTTGACCAATCTCAAACACGAATCAAAACTGAAACTGTCGTCGGCCAACAGCCACATCGTTATTGATCCGAAAGAAATCGTGTATTGTGAAGCAGAAGGCTCTTACACGCACTTTCACCTGGTGAACGGAAATGTGGAACTTGCCAACACGTATCTGGGCAAGATTGAAGAGATACTTGGAAACTACGATTTTTTCAGAATTGGACGTTCCCATTTGATCAACCTCGACAAACTGAAAAGTGTGAGTCGCTACGATAACTCCTGCATTTTAGCTGCCAGCAAAAAAGAGGTCAAACTTTATGGTTCAAAGAAACAAATTCGAGAACTTTGCAAAATTGAGTCAAAAGAAGAGGAAGAAGAAGTTTAATGGCAGAAAACAAACCCATAACGGCAATGATTATTGAAGATGACCTGGAGGCCATCTCTTTGTTGGAAATCTACCTGAAAGCTTTCCGCGAGCTGGAAGTCATCGACAAAACAATGAATCCCAAGCAAGGCATCAAATTGCTTCTGAAAAAAATGCCTGACATTGTGTTTTTGGATATCGACATGCCTGACACCAACGGCATTGAAGTTGCCGAAGCCATTATCGAGCATGAGCTAACTACCGAAATTGTATTCACAACGGCACACAGCAAATACGCCTACAAAACGCTGAAAGTAAAACCACTGGATTACCTGGTAAAACCATTTGGCCCGGAAGAATTAATATCGGTAATTAACCGATACAAGGCGCGGGCAAAGCGCAAAGAGATGGATCGGAGAATGGACTTTTTCATCCGCAACAGCCGGCCCACTCAAAGACTAAAACTCCCCACCGACAGCGGGATTGTCTTTGTCAATCCGGAAGACGTGATGCTAATCCAGGGGCAGGAAAACCAAACCTATATCTTTCTTGCTAACGGAACCGTCGAGCTGGTTACGTCCTTGATTCACAAAATTATTGAACAGATTGACTCGCCCAGCTTCGTGCGAGCCAACCGTGCGGCTTTCATCAACCTGCAATACCTCCGGCGAGTTGACCGCAAAAACAGGGTTTGCACCCTGATCCACCAAAATACGGTGATTGAAGAACCTTTGAACCGGTCGAGTATCACTTTCTTCGAAAAGCTAAACTGCTTTCCAATAACATAAAAACCAGCGCACATTGACCTGTTTTACGCTGGTTTTAATGTTGATTTGCGTCCGAACGGCACGCAAACAATTATCGTAAGAGTTGATGTGCCTTAGCTTTTCAATAGAGCATAATCGAGCACATCGCTAATCGTTTTGACAAAATGAAATTTTAGGCCTTTCAAATAAACGTCCTTAATTTCTTCCAAATCCTTCTTATTATCGGCCGACAGTAAGATCTCTTTAATACCCGCCCGCTTAGCAGCCAAAATCTTCTCCTTGATTCCACCAACCGGAAGCACTTTCCCGCGCAGGGTGATTTCGCCAGTCATGGCAATATTCTTGCGCACTTTCCGCTTCGAAAGGCTGGAAGCCAACGAAGTAACCATCGTTACCCCGGCCGATGGCCCATCCTTCGGAATGGCTCCTTCGGGCACGTGAACATGAAAATTATTGTTATCGAAAACGTTCTGATCAATGCCCAGTTCTTCGCGGTGCGACTTCAGGTACTCCAGGGCCAACATGGCCGACTCTTTCATGACTTCACCCAAATTGCCGGTTAGTGTCAAACCACCCTTTCCGGTGCTTAAGCTCGACTCGACAAACAAAATTTCGCCGCCGTGAGCAGTCCAGGCCAAGCCGGTGACCACACCCGGAATCTCGTTTCCCTGGTAGCTTTCGCGCGTGTATTGCATCACACCCAGGTACTCACGAATATCATCCTTTGTCAGCTTTTTGTTGAACGGCTCTTCAAACGCTATTTTTTTGGCTATCCGTCGAATTACCTTGGCCAGCTTTTTATCCAGTTCGCGCACGCCCGATTCGCGGGTATAGTTCTCCACAATATGTTCCAGCACTTCTTTCGAGAAAGTCAACTGACTTTTCTCCACCCCATGGTTCGCCAGTTGTTTTGGAATCAAGTGCCGTTTGGCAATCTCAATTTTCTCCTCCACAATGTACCCGTTCACATCAATCAGCTCGAGGCGGTCGCGCAGCGGGGCAGCAATGGTGTTCAGCGTGTTGGCCGTTGCCACAAACATCACCTTCGACAAATCGTAATCCAGCTCCACATAATTGTCGTGAAACTCAGCATTTTGTTCCGGATCCAACACCTCGAGCAAAGCCGAAGCCGGGTCGCCATGAAAATCGCTCGAAACTTTATCGATCTCATCCAGAATGAAGACCGGATTTGATGTTTTGGCTTTTTTAATATTCTGAAGAATTCGTCCGGGCATGGCACCAATGTAGGTTTTCCTGTGCCCGCGAATCTCGGCTTCGTCGTGCAAACCACCCAAACTCATGCGGATGTATTTTCGGTCGAGCGCCCGCGCAATCGATTTTCCGAGCGAAGTTTTCCCAACTCCCGGAGGCCCGTACAAACACAAAATCGGTGCCTTCATGTCTTTTTTTAATTTCAGAACTGCCAGGTGCTCCAAAATCCGTTCTTTCACTTTTTCCAAGCCATAATGGTCCTCATCCAGCACTTTTTCAGCATGTTTCAGGTCGAAGTTGTCCTCGGTGTATTCATTCCATGGTAAATCCAGCAAAGTCTGGCAATACGAAAACTGCACCGAATATTCGCCGGCAGCCGGATTTAACCGATGCAACTTATTAACCTCCTTATCGAAAAATTTGGAAACATCTTCGCTCCATTTTTTGTCTTTGGCTGCCGCCTTCATTTCATTGATTTCCTGCTCAATCGGGTTTCCACCCAGCTCATCCTGGATGGTCTTCATTTGCTGATTAAGCAGAAACTCGCGCTGCTGCTGATCCAGATCGGTTTTTACTTTCGATTGAATATCACGCTTCAACTCCAGCATTTGCACTTCCTTCACCAAGTAGGAAATCGCCTGAATTCCCCGCTCACGCACATCGGCAATCTCAAGCAAAGTTTGCTTTTCCTCCACTGCCAGGTCGGTGTTCGAACAAATAAAATTGATCAGGAAAGTAGAGTTCTCAATATTTTTAACGGCAAAAGTCGCTTCGGGCGGCACATTGCTTGAATACTGGGCCACTTTGATTGACAAATCTTTCAACGAACCAACCACTGCGTTAAACTCAGCACTGTTTTCTTTAGGCAGAATTTCATCGAGCAACGAAACCTGCGCCCGGAAATAAGGAAATTCCTCAAGATAATCGATCACCTCAAAACGCCGCTTGCCTTGGATGATAACCGAAGTGGAGCCATCTGGCATTTCCAGAATTTTCAGGATTTGGGCAACCGTACCAACCTGGTACAAATCAGTTTGCTCCGGATCGTCAATACCGCCATCGGTTTGAGTCACGGTTCCCAGCAACTTATCGCCACGAAAAACATCCTGTATCAGTTTCAGCGATTTTTGCCGTCCAACCGTAATTGGAATGACCACACCCGGAAACAAGACTGTATTCCTAAGCGGTAAAATTGGCAGTACTTCGGGTGCCTGAAAGTTTTTCAATTCTTCTTCCGTTCCGTCTGCAATGATCGGAATGATCTCCGACTCTTCGTCTCCCATTCCTGTAAATATTATATTTCCCAGAGATAATCCTTTATTTTCTCCCATTACTTTTTTTTCTGTGATTGTTGTGACAAACTGGCGTAAAAATACCAAAAAATATTCAGGGCTAGTAAGAGTCAATCGCTATGCCAAAAGACTTGATGTCAATTTTAAAAACTGCGAAAGGCAGCTGTTTGCTCGAAAACCGCAGCCAGAATTCCCTGATCTGATTCAGAAAGTGACTGATTACGGCGTTCCATGACTTTGGCTGCCGTGGCAAAAACGGCTTTCAACTGGTGCAATTTGAATCCGCCAGGGCCTCCATCGGCAAACGAAGGAACAAATTGGCGGGGAAAACCCGTGCCGTGAATATTACACGCCACTCCAACCACCGTTCCGGTATTAAACATGCTATTGATTCCAGCTTTGGAATGGTCGCCCATAATCAAGCCGCCAAACTGCAAGCCGGTTTTGACAAAACGCCGGGCAGCAAAATTCCACATTTTCACCTGCTCATAATTATTCTTGAGGTTGGAAACGTTGGTTCCCGCCCCCAGGTTGCACCATTCGCCCAGCACCGAGTACCCCAAAAACCCATCGTGCCCTTTATTGGAGTATCCGGTGATAACAGACTGGCTGATTTCGCCGCCGACTTTGGAATATGGCCCAATGGTCGTGCCACCATAAATTTTGCTACCCATATTCACCACCGAATGTTCGCCCAGGGCAAATGGACCGCGAATCAGCGAACCTTCCATAATCTCCGCATCGGCGCCAATGTATACCGGCCCGGCCGACGCATTGATGGTGACAAACTCGAGTTTTGCTCCGGCTTCCGCAAAAATATGCTCAGGATGAATCAACTGGTTGGTATGACTGATCGGTTCTGATTCGCGATTCTCCGTCAGCAAATCAAAATCAAGCTGAATTTGTCTGGAATTCACTTCAACCAAATCCCATGGATACCGAATCACATCCAACGGCCCCGCAAATTCTTGCCAGTCGATAGCAACTTCTGCTTCAAAATAAGCGGCCAGTAATTCTTCATTCAAACAAACCGCCACTTTCTCACCCTGAATCATAATCCCTTGACCATTTTCCAACAGTTTCACCTGCTCCACAAGCTCGTCGGTGGGACAGATCCGGGCATCAATCAAACAATTTTCCGAGGCTCTCTGCATCGGGAATTTTTGTTGCAGGTACGTTTCCGTTTTCCAGGAATAGGCTCCCGGCAGCCGATGCTCCCACTTTTCGCGAATGGTAAGAATTCCGGTGCGCAGCGCGGCAACCGGGCGCGTAAAACACAAGGGCAGCAGATTCTCGCGGCTTTTTCCGTCAACAAGGATATAATTCATCTTGATATTTTTACAAAAATAGGGCAAAAAAAAAGCTTCGCAAAAGCGAAGCTCGTATATCTGTAATAATCAAAGATTACTTCTTCTTGTTATCCATGTGCTTTTTATAGCGGTTCATGAATTTGTCAACACGTCCAGCGGTATCAACCAATTTCATTTTACCGGTATAAAACGGATGAGAACTACTAGAGATTTCCATTTTTACCAACGGATACTCAACGCCGTCAACCACTTCTGTTTCCTTCGTGTTAACAGTTGATTTAGTCAAATAAACTTCGCCATTCGACATATCTTTAAACGCAACTAAGCGATAATTTTCCGGATGTATTTCTTTTTTCATTGCTGATTCGTTTTCAACATTATTTCAATCGGGTTGCAAAGATAAATACACTTTCTTAATTTCCAAAGATTTTCCATTTTTTATTCATCTTTTTCAGCTCCAATAATGGGAGCCCGCTCAAAGGGTTTGCTCCGGTCGAAAAGGTAGCGCATGGTGTAGTGGGTTTTCACATGTTTTCCACCGACAGATTGATACAAAGCTACAATTTTGGGGTTGAAATCGCCGGCCCACGAAAGCTCCACTTCGGTATATTGCGGCTTTTTCTTCATCAGTTTGTCCTGGTGCCAAAAAATAGCCGACTCGATGCCCGAGCGCTGGTATTTTGGGACCACGCCCATGATCAGAATGCGGGTACGATTAATGACCTTTGTCTTCTTATAATACAGGAACTTGAGCATGTTGATGAAATTCAACTTTCCATTCAGTTTCTGCAAAATCTGGTTGATATCAGGGATCATCACAAACAGGGCAATGGGCTCATCGTCGTGATATGCAAACCAAATCATTTCGGGATCGAGCACCGCTTTCGAGTCCTGGATAAAATCGCGTAAATCCTGCGGATCCAATGGGTTAAAATGCTCATGAAAACGCCAGGCTTCATCATAGATATGACAGAAATCCTTGATGAATCGCTCCGGGTCATTAAAATCGAAATGCTTGAAACTATATCCCGGTTTTTGGGCTACCCAACCGGCAATTTTCCAAAACCGCTCGGGAAAAGGCACCGAATAATCGAGGTGATAACTGAACTGCTTAAAGTACATTTGAAAGCCATAGTTCTCAAACAGTTTCAGATAATACCTGGCATTGTATGGCATGCCGTAACCTTGCGGCATAAACCCATCGACGAGCAAACCCCAGTTCATGTAGTTTTCTCCAAAGTTGACGGGACCGTCCATGGCTTCCATGCCACGCTCCTTCAGCCATTCGCGGGCAGTATCGAACAACAAATCAGCGACTTTCTGATCATCAATACATTCGAAAAAGCCACAACCGCCCGTGGGCTGCTCAAAAGTTTTTGCTTTGTGATAATTGACAAAAGCCGCAATTCGCCCAATCGCTTGGCCGGCATCGTCGAGAATCACCCAACGTTCGGCTTCGCCATTTTTAAACGAAGGGTTTTTGTTCGGATTGAAGGTATTTTCAACCATTCCCTCGATTGGTGCGGCCCAGTTTTTATCGTTCTTATAAATAAGGTGTGGAAGCTGGTGAAACAGCTTCTTGGTTTCTGGATTCTTAACTAGTTGTAATTGCATGCGTTGGTTAATTGTTTGGTGACAAGATACGACAAATAAAAGATCGAATAGATGACATGGCGCTAGTCTTCAATAATGGGTGAGCGTTTAAACTCTTTCTGCCGGTCGAACAAATACCGTAAGGTCAAGTGGGTCTTTTCCCGCTTTCCACCAACGGCTTCAAAGATTGAAATCATTTTTGGGTTGAAATCGCCAACCCAACTGAGTTCCATGTCATTATACCAGTCTTTCCGAAGCAGCACCTGGCGCAGCTGGTAAAAAATCGCCGACTCAATGCCCGACTTTTGATACTGGGGAACAACTCCCATGACAATTACCCGGCAGCCCGTGATCACTTTTCTCCACTTCAGGTAAAGCATCTTGAGTACTTTAAAAACGTTCAGCTTTCCGCTCGGGAAGTATTTAATCAACTGGTTCACATCCGGAATCATCATGAAAAATGCGATTGGTTTTCCATCACGATAAACGAACCAAATAAACTCTTCTTCCAAAATAAGTTTCGAGCTGTTAATCATATCTCGCAGATCCTGCGGCTCAATGATCTTGTAATTATCATGTTTTCGCCAGGCTTCATCGTAGATTTCAATAAAATCAGCAATGTATTTCTCGCGATTTTTAAAGGTGAAATGTTCGTAGTGATAACCCGGTTTTTTAGCCATCCAGGCAGCAATTTTCCAAAAGCGCTCCGGCAAATCGGGGCTGGTAATATTTAAATGATAGCTGTACTGTTTGTAATACGTTTGAAAGCCATAATTTGTCCAAAGCTGATGATAATACTTCGGATTGTAGTTCATTCCAAAACACTGTTGTACAAATCCATCCACCAGCAGGCCCCAGTTAAAAAAGTTTTCGCCAATATTTATCGGGCCATCCATCGCCTCCATGCCTTCAGCAGCCAGCCAGGCCTTGGCGGTATCAAACAACCGATTGGCAACTTCCTGATCGTCGATACACTCAAAAAAACCGACACCGCCTGTTGGTTGGTCAAACTGGCCGGCGTAACCGGGTGTATGAAAGGCGGCAATTCGTCCGGCAAGTTTATCGTTTTTATAAACCAACCAGCGACAAGCACTTCCTTTTTTTAGGGTATTGTTTTTTGTTGGGTCGAAAATATCCTCCACCATCATTCTCAGGGGTGCGACCCAGTTTTTGTCTTTCTTGTATATCGTGTAAGGAAGCCGGTGAAACGCATCCACCTGCTTTTTGTTGGTCACCTCTACTAGCTGCATCGATCTTAAACTTGATTTGAAAGCACCGAAAATACAATATATCGACAGAAAATAAAAACAGGGACCGAAGTCCCTGCCCTATTCCTTTCTATTCATCTTTCTTAATCGCGACTGGCCAACTTGGACAACAGCCTTAATATTTCGATGTATAACCACACCAGCGTCACCATCAAGCCGAAAGCGCCGTACCACTCCATAATCTTGGGGGCGCCACCTTCGGCTCCACGCTGAATAAAATCGAAATCCAAAATCAGGTTTAAGGCCGCAATGCCAACAACCAACAAACTAAAACCAATACTGAAGAGGCTGTTGCCGTGCAAAAAGCCAATGTTTGCACCGAACATGCCCGCAATAAAACTAACAAAATAGATGAGTGCAATGCCTCCGGTGGCGG
Source organism: Sunxiuqinia dokdonensis (assembly GCF_001270965.1). Classification (GTDB taxonomy): domain Bacteria; phylum Bacteroidota; class Bacteroidia; order Bacteroidales; family Prolixibacteraceae; genus Sunxiuqinia; species Sunxiuqinia dokdonensis. The sequence continues at coordinate 9,562 of NZ_LGIA01000076.1, forward strand.
CTATAATGGCCATTCGAAACTTACCCGTTGCCCGTATTTTCCCGGAGCGAAACAAAAACAGCATGATAAAAAACACTCCGAAGGTCAAAGCCACAGCGCGCATAACCAAGCCAGGATATTGTGCTTCGAAAAAAGCGGAAAGTCCTCCCAGGAAAAGTCCTTCGAGAACCGCGTAAATGGGAGCTGTAATGTTGGAATAGCGCGGACTAAACACCGTGATGATGGCCACGATAAAGCCGCCAATTCCGCCACCAATCAACCAGGGAGCTACGGCTGAAAAAGCGCCTTCGGTGGAGCCAAATTCGTACACCCCAAAAAATTTGCGCCAGGTAAAGGCCGCGGCGAACGCCAAAATCAGAAACATTAAGCCTGTTTTATTTACTGTTCCCTCAATGGTCATCACATCAGTTTGAGCACCGGTTTGGACCTTGCTAAACACCGAGTTCGATAAAGCGGGATTTGATGATTTCGTCAAATTCATAGTTTGTTCTTTTTAATATTATCTGTAGCCTATCTATAAAAATCGTACCAATTTCCGGACACTGACATTTTGTACTCGTTAGAGAAAACCGAAGCCGATCATAAAAGTTCAGGCCAGCTTGCTGCGCTTTCACTGTTGTTGGGCCCAGGTGAATTCATAGCATCCCGGCTCAATTTCAATCCGGACTTCATCAGCCTTTTCCACAACTCCGCGATTTACCGGATGGCCAACCAGCCCTTTCAATTTACATTTCCGCAAGATCTTCCAACAACAGACCGGCCATTTTCTGGGCCTGTTCTTCGTCCATGTCTTGCGCCAACTCAAGAAACTCCTTGCATTTGGCTTTGAGCTGCTCGCTGCGGTTGGCCACAATCAGCATGCTGCGATAAAAAATTTGTCCCAAATCCGGGTCTTTTATCAAAGGGAAGATGACGACAAAAAAAGGCTCAAACATCTCATCGATGGCCTTTTTATCGACCATAGCCAAACGGCCCATCAAATGCAAGCCAGTGTAACGAACCAGGTGCTTTTTGCCACGACACCATTCGAGCGCTTTTACGTAGGCAAATTTCGTGTGCACAAACAGGTTGGCTACCGCCTGCTCCGCAATTTCGGTGGTTGTAAAACTTTTGGTCCAAAAATCAAGCTGCTCTTCGGTTACCTTGTCAGGTTCGTCAAGCAAAGTGGCCAGAATCATGGTCTCGCGCCATTGTTTGTTCCACAGTTTGAGGGCCAGCAAGTGATTCCGCTCATAGCTTTTTGCCAGGTCGCGCAGCGAAATGACCGATGCGCCCCAATTGATTTTATACACCAAACCATAGGCTTTCATCTGCGCAACAGTTTCCCCGTTTTTCAATCGCCTGATTTTCGCCAGCAACTCACGAAACTGTCCATCAACAACCGGATCATCAAGAAGTATATCCATATCAATAAATTACAAACTCAACAATAAAAAAGATCAGCAACAAAAGTAATGAATAGAACAGGTGCCTGAAACTATTTTGGTAACTTATTGGCGCGATATTTAACCTGCGATTGAGCACAAAAACCAAATATATTTTCTCGAACAAGTAGGCTACAACCGTGGCATAAGCGACGCCTGCGATGCCCCAAACGCGGACAAGCACTAAACTAAGCGACACATTCAGAATCAGCTCCAAAAACGAGGCCCGGGCAATCAAAGCTGTCTGTTTCAGTCCAATCAAAATGGTTTGCGGAAAAACAAGCCTGCTGATAATCAAGAGTAAATAAATATTAAAGATCGTGGCACTTTCAGCAAAATCAGCGTTAAAAACAATGGGAAACAGGGTGTGGCTACACACCAACAGTAAAGCGGTTAGCGGAAAGAGCAGGTTAGCCAGGCGTCCCGATTCCTTTTTGATGCGGGCCAGCGAAGCTTGCAAAACCGCACTGTTCGAAAACTCGGGCAACATGGCATTACTAAAAGCGTTGGCCAACAAAATAGCCAGCGGCAACTCGCGGGCGCCGTAGCGAAATACAGCAAATGTTGCTTCGTCGAACCGGGAGCTAACAATAAAACCATCGACATACTGAGCCGAACCGCTCAGCAAGGCCGAAAGGATTAAAGGCGCTGACAAGCCCAGGTGTTCGCGAATGAATGCCATTGAAAACTTGGTTTCTTGGGATTTGAACATCAAGGCCAGCAAATAAAGATAGCGCAACACCGCCACCAACAGTAAGCCATACAAAGCAAAGCGAATATCCAGCTTGAACAGAACAGGAAGCACCACCAGCGCAATCATTGCCGAAAAACCAGCCGCTCCGTAATAAACTATATTCCGCGGCTCATTCCGAAGTAAAAAGAAATACTCAATCAGGTTGGCCGGGACACTAAAAAAAAGGTAAGCCAGCAAAAGGCCCAGGTAAGGAATTTCACTTCCGCCCAACACCGCTCTTCCAACCAGATTTCCGGAAACAGCCAGCAAAGTGACGACCAACAGGGTGAAAAAACTAATCAGCAAAAAGGAATTAAAAACCGGCGATGCGCCATCGTTTCGCGACTCCTTTGCCATTGGAAGCAAACCACGGATTAAACCATTCAGCCAAAAGAAACTGACTCCTCCGGCCAGAAACAAAAATTGCTCATATTTTCCGATTGACTGGGTGCTTAAAGTGGTTTTTGTGAAGACAATCCCAATCAAAATAAATGCTCCAAACCGCATCAATTGAAACAGCTGCAAGGATGAAACCGATGTCAGTTTGAAATTCATAAACCAAATCTATAAATAAAACTAGCTATCCGGCAATTGGATTGCCTCTTTTATCCAAGGTCATGGCATGACAATCAATCATTCGACTAATCATAAATAGAAGATAATCCGATCCGTAAATAATCTTTAGAATACAATCAAGCCGTAATTTAGAGTGATTATAAATTAAAGACGAACTCACACACAAAAAGCTTAATTTCAATTGATTATAAATAAAAAAATGAACTCTCCCAACAAACACATACAATAATCTATACATTGTCATACTTTGATTTGTAAATATCAATATATTTGCAAATCAAAATCACTTTAGTTCACGAATTTGACACAAACAAAAACCTGCAAACGATGAAAGTCATGCATAGAAACATACTTTTTACGATCATCGCCATCCTGGTGGTTTTAATTTTGGTTAATGTACTCCACGAAGCACCAACGTACAATCTGAAGCTTGAAACGTTGAAGCAGGAATATGCCATCAAGCCCACGCCATCGGTTGACCACAGCAAGCTGGAGATTCTTCAGCAAAATTTTGAAACCCCGCAGGAAGTTACGGCAGCCTGCATTTCGTGCCACACCGAAACCCATAAGGAAGTGATGGCTTCGTCGCACTGGAACTGGGAACGGCTGTCGTATGTTGAAGGCCGTGGAATTTCAGCTTCCGGTAAAAATACGCTGCTTAATAATTTCTGTATTGGCTCAAACTCGAACCAACAAGCCTGCGCTGCGTGCCACATCGGATTTGGAATGAACGATGATCATTTTGACTACAAAAATGCGCTGAATGTGGACTGCATGGTTTGCCACGACAACAGCGAAGAATACAAAAAAGGAACTTCCATGGCCGGCTATCCGGATCGGACGGTAAACCTCCAGAAAGTAGCCCAGTCGGTTGGAACGCCTCAACGAAACAACTGTGGTTCGTGTCACTTTTTCAGCGGTGGCGGCAACAATGTAAAACACGGCGATTTGGAAGTGGCCCAATTGTCGACCACACGCGACGTGGATGTGCACATGGCTGTTAACGGCATGAATATGAGCTGCGTAGATTGCCACACAGCCGAAAATCATCAGATCATCGGAAAGCTCTATTCGGTATCAACAAACAATACCGACCGCGCCACTTGTGAGCAGTGCCACACCAACACGCCACACTTCAGCCATGTGCTCAACCGGCATGGATCGAAAGTTTCATGCCAGGCCTGCCACATTCCGGAATACGCCAAGGTGAACGCCACCAAAATGGCCTGGCATTGGTCCGAAGCCGGTAAAATGAAAGATGGAGAACCTTATCATGAGGAAGACTCGATTGGCAACCACCGGTATTTGTCGATGAAAGGTTCGTTTAAATGGGAGCAAAACGTGAAGCCCGACTACGTTTGGTTTAACGGAACTGCCGACCAGTACCATCTGGGTGACAGCATTACTTCGGTTCCGGTACAGATCAACACGCTATACGGCAATTACAGCGATCGAAATTCAAAAATTATCCCTGTAAAAATTCATGTGGGTGACCAGATTTACGACAAGGAATTCAAGCGATTGATCCAACCCAAGCTCTATTCTGAAAACGAAGGCGACAGCGCTTTCTGGAAAGATTTTGATTGGGAAAAGGCGTCGATTGCGGGGATGCACGAGGTCGGTTTGCCTTTCAGCGGAAACTACGGTTTTGTTGAAACAGAAATGTACTGGCCCGTGAACCACATGGTGGCGCCCAAAGAGCAAGCTTTGAGCTGCGTTGAATGTCACTCGCCCGACGGGCGGCTGGCCGGGCTGGAAGGCTTTTACATGCCCGGACGCGACCGCAACAAAACACTCGACACCGCCGGAACCTGGTTAATCGTTCTCGCACTGCTTGCAGTTGTTGGGCACGGTTTGACGCGAATTATATCCACCATCGCGAAAGACAAATACGAAAAGCAGGTGATTGACTACAGACAAGAAGATTTAACCGACTAAAACAGCAGTTTTCAACTTTCAATTCAAAAAATCAAGTTATGCGAAAAGTCTATATATACAAAGGATTTGAACGTTTCTGGCACTGGACCCAAGCTGCGCTCATACTGTTTCTGGCGGTCACCGGCTTCGAGGTGCATGGATCATTCGAAATATTTGGGTTCGAAAAAGCAGTCCAGTTTCACCGGGTGGCCTCATGGATGCTCATCGGCCTGATTGTGTTTGCCATTTTCTGGCACATCACCACGGGCGAGTGGAAACAGTACATTCCAACCACCAAAAAGCTGAAAGAACAGCTGGTCTATTACGTGTCGGGAATTTTTAAAGGCGAAAAACATCCAACCGCCAAAACGGAACTCAGCAAGCTGAATCCGTTACAGCGCATGGTTTACCTGAGCTTCAAACTCATTTTGATTCCAATGACCATCATTTCCGGCATTTTTTACATGCTCTACAAAACCATTGACCAAAACAACCTGGTGGTGGTAGAAGATTATCCGCTCGAAAGCATCGCTTTTTGGCATACGCTTGGAGCGATCTTGCTCATGGTTTTTTTGATCGTCCATGTTTACATGACCACCACCGGCGAAACGCCAACGTCAAACATCAAGGCCATGCTGACCGGATACGAAGACCTGGAAGATGAACACACGGAAAATGAACCCTTAAAAAATACCCACTAAGATGAAACCAAAACCATACATGAATCCCTATTTAGCCGGTGTCCTGCTGGGACTGGTTTTACTTTTGACCATCTACATTACCGGCCGCGGACTGGGGGCCAGTGGTGCCGTAAAAAGCGTGGTGCTGGAAATGGTCTCAAACCTGGCTCCGGAACATACGGCCAACACAGCCTATCTGAAAAACTATGCGGAAAACAATCCGGGTGGCCCGCTAAAAGACTGGCTTTTTTTCGAAGTGGTTGGCGTGCTGATTGGCGCATTCCTCTCGGGCGTAATCAGTAACCGGATGGGCTTAAAGCTGGAGCGCGGCCCAAAAATCACGAACCGGACTCGGATTATTGCAGCCATTGCCGGCGGCTTTCTCTTCGGACTCGGCTCCCAGCTGGGACGTGGATGCACCAGTGGATCGGCCTTAAGTGGCATGGCCGTGATGTCGTTTGGCGGAATCATTACCATGCTCGCCATTTTCGGAAGCGGCTACTTTTTTGCTTATTTCTTTCGAAAACTGTGGCTTTAAATTTTCAATTTAATCTTTCAATCAATCCTTCAATCCATCAATATGGGACCATTAGTACCTTATCTCATTAGCAACGAATTTAACCTGGTGATTGCCCTGCTTGTCGGCATCGGGTTTGGCTTTGTATTGGAACAGGCCGGCTTCTCGTCGACCAAAAAACTGGCTGGCCTTTTCTACGGCTACGACTTCACGGTGCTGAAAGTATTTTTTACAGCCGGCGTAACCGCCATGATTGGCGTCTTGCTGTTCGGACACTGGGGAATTCTCGACCTGAGTTTAATCTATATCAACCCGACATTCCTTTGGTCAGCTTTAGTGGGTGGAGCTATCATGGGTCTGGGCTTCATCATTGGTGGTTTTTGCCCCGGAACCAGCATTTGTGCTGCCGCGATTGGCAAACTCGATGCCATGGCTTTTGTGTTTGGCTCGGCTCTGGGAGTCTTCGCTTTTGCTGAAAGTTATCCTTTATGGGAAGACATTTACCTGGCCGAAAACTGGGGCCCGGTGCTGATTAGTGAACAACTGAACCTGTCGAAAATCACCTTTGCCGTGCTGCTTACGGCTGTCGCCATAGCCGCCTTCTATTTCACGCATTTAATCGAAAACAAAGTGACCAAACGCCAAACGGAAGTCACCAAAAACAAGCGGAACAATTATGCGATTGCCGGCGCCCTGGCTTTTGTGTTGATTGCCATTGTTGCCTTTTCTCCTTCCAAAGAGGAGATGATTGAAAGCCGGGTCAGTTCGCCTAAAAGGCATCAGGAATACCCTTTCAAGGAAGTTACTTCCGACCAGCTGGCCTTCGAAATAGCCCACAATTTTCACCAGATCAATGTGATTGATGTTCGGTCGCCCGAGGAATACGAAAGCTACCATTTGCCACTGGCCATTAATATTCCGTTGGAAGAAATTGACGACCGGAAATGGGAAAAAATTTTCAAACAGAAAATAAAGGCCAACTATTTTTATGCCGACCACGACAGCGTAGCCAAAAAGGCATATTTGCTGTCGAACTATGCCGGAAAATCGGCCAATTACTTGCTGAAGGACTCGTCGTTCGACTTCCGGAAATTGTACTCGAACATTGAAGCGCCGGTGGCCAATGCGTCCAAAGAGGTGATGAACTCCTACAACTACCGGCAAAAGCTGGCCATCGACATGGAAAAACTGGTTGAAGCCATGAGCAACCTGAACAAGCCTGTGCCGATAAAAACCGTAGCCGCCAAGGGCGGTTGTTAACGGTCTTCGGATGTTTCAACTGAAAAGTTTTAGAAAGACCAAACAAGAGCAGCTGGCCAATCGGTCGGCTGTTCTTGTTTGGTATCGGCTTGTCAAAACCGGATCAACTGGCTTTACTTCTTAAAAATGAAATAGACTGCCAGAACCAGAAATACAAAGCCAATCAGGTGATTCCACCGAAAGGTCTCGTTCCGGAAAACCAGCACGGCAAACACTGAAAACACAAGCAGGGTAATCACCTCCTGGATCACTTTGAGCTGGATGAGCGAAAACGGGCCGCCATGATCGCGAAACCCAATGCGGTTGGCCGGTACCTGGAAAGCATACTCAAAAAGTGCAATTCCCCAACTGATTAACACGATCGATACCAGTCCCCATTTGTTGAACCACTTCATTTCACCAAACTTCAGGTGCCCGTACCAGGCAAAGGTCATAAAGGCGTTCGATAAAATCAGTAAGCCAATGGTAAGCCATGCTTTCATCTATTTTTTCAATGTTGGTTAAGAAATACTAAGTCCAAAAAAGTGCAGCAAATCTATGAAAATCCAACCCACAAAATTCACTTGCATCGAAATTAAAAATACGGGGGGAAAAACGACCTGCTGACCGGCTGCTGCTTTTCAATGTCCCAGACTCCAAATCATTTTTCCTTACCTTGATCCGGCCCCTTACTCCGCCGCTTCCAGCGCTTTTCACTCATCCCAAAATGATCCCTGCTAACCTTATAATTCCGGTGAAAAAATATTCTTCAATTTTGCTGAAATTTTATATCAGAAAAAATAAAAATGTTATATTTGCACCCGCTTGCAAACAGCAATGCAACATGGTGGTTGTAGCTCAGTTGGTTAGAGCACTGGATTGTGGTTCCAGGGGTCGTGGGTTCAAATCCCATCATCCACCCCAAAGTGAAAAGCTCCGTCAAAAATGATGGAGCTTTTTTATTTCAAGCCTGACACGGCAACTTATGGCGCAAAAAGCCTAAAAAAGCCGGATCCAATTTTTGCCGTATCCCTTGACAGAAAACTTCCAGCCGGTTTCAAGGACGACCCGCCTATTGACGAGATTCGAAATTTATGCGAATGATTTTAGGGAAATATATTTCCTCGCTGTGCAGTAACTTCGTAAAATCGAAGTTATTGATATTATAAGTTACAATAAGTCCATCCGAATCATATTCCGGATGTGCATTGGCTGTGTAAACATAGTCATCATCCTCTTTCAGGGCAGGCGTATAGACGATTGCCGGCTCAGACCAAGGACCATAAAGCTGGTCTGCAAGGCGGTATCCAATTGAAGCTTTCCCAAAACCATAAGTTTGTATCTGTATGAATTTTCTTAAGTTTGGCTCATAGTGCACCGAAAACTCCGTTTGTCCAAAGAAAAGAGATGATGATTTTGGCTCTTCAAAAACCTTGCTCGTCCAGGAACCTTCAACCCACCATTCCATGGCTGACAAATCGCCACTAATTAATTCATCTTTGCCAATACGAAACAAATAAGTCTCATGCGTTGCAGGTTCTTTGGTGCCAAAAGCATAAACAAAGCGCTCATCTTGCAGTACTGCTGAAGACCCAACAATGACACCGAAAGTGTTTGGACCTTTGTAATAGTTTATTTTCCATTCATCGGGAGCCTCTACCGGATTATCGATTACAGCAACATACCAACCCACAGATTCAAAGCCCATCCCTGAACTTGTTGCCATTTCTTCCATTAAAAAAATGACCAGCTTATCATTGATTACTGCTCCGTGGCCTGTCCAAAACCAATTTTCTCCCGGTATTTTAAAAAAATCGTCAGGCTCTTGCTTCGTCCCCTTATAGTAATAGGTCAATCCGGAGTTTAACGAAATCGAGTCTTGAATTGCGATACTATTTCGAATCATTCCTTTAGAATTAGACCGCCTACCTGTCCCATCCTGATCAATAAACGTATCGCTGAAAAGCCAAAGAACTTTGCCAGAACCAAGCTGCACGGTGGCTGCACCATCGGCACCTCTCCAGAAGCTATCTTTTTTGAAGATGATATTATCTACCTCTTTTACAATTGTTTTCTGATCCTGAGCCAACAAAAATCCCGGTACAAAAATAATTAGAAATACGATTAGTCTCATGTTGTTTGTTATTACAGTCAGCTTCTGCATTTCGTCTGTTGTCTATATAAACTGCTGTTAAATTAAAAAGTAAAATTGAGATGGCTTATCATTGGGAGAACGCCAGTTAAGATCAGTCTTTTTTAGCAAAAAAAAATTGAACATGCTGAAACGTGAAACCCAAGGATGGACTTGCAACAAAAAAAGTGTTCTGTTTGGCTTTCACCATTGCGAACGTTCGTTGGGTGTTACCAGCTTCCACCGGCGCCACCACCGCCAAAGCTTCCGCCGCCAAATCCGCCGAAACCACCTCCGCCGCCAAAGCTTCCGCCTCCGCTGGAGAAATTACCAAACGAACCCCCGTGACTGCGGCCCGAACCCATCATGCCTCCCATAAGCAACCAGAAAGGCAAACTGCTTGCCCGGCCTCTTCCACCGGCATTGTAATAGCGGCTTTTCCCTCGAAAAATCGGGATGATCACAAAAAAGATCAGGAAGAAGAGTAGGATAAATGGAAACCCGCCTTGGCCACCGCTGGCCTTTTCGTGGTATTCCTGGGCCGAAAACTCACCCTTGGCGAGCGACATAATGACTTGGGTTCCGTTGTACAATCCGCCAAAGGTATCGCCTTGCTTAAAGCGCGGAATCATTTCGTAATCCACAATGTCGCGGTTGGCAATGGCATCCGGGATGACCCCTTCGAGGCCGTAACCAACAGCCACAAAAACCTGCCCGCGTTCATTGCCAACTTTGGGTTTGAACAGTACCACGACACCATTGTCCTTGTCGCCTTGTCCAATTCCCCACTCCTCACCAATCCGAAAGGCAAAATCGCCGGCATCGTAACCATTCAGACTGGGTACGGTGACAATCGCAATCTGGTTGGAGGTTTCGCGGGCAAACTGCACCAGCTCCATCTCCATGCGCTGCTCTTCGGTATCGGAAAGCACATCGGCCAAATCATTCACCAACCGCGGCGGATTGGGCCGTTCGGGCAGATCCTGAGCGAACGAGGAAAATGAAATAAATACAATGAGTAAAAATGAAAGTTTTTTGAACATGCTGCTTTATTTTTTTCCGAATGAAATATCATCGGATAATTCGTTGACATCATCAGTTTGGTGGGGAAAGTGTGCTTTTAACTGCTCGCCGGCCATTCGAATGCCTTCAGCCAAACCATCGGCAAACCGTCCTTCCCTGAACTTCGAAAGCATGTGCCCCTTAATTTGTTCCCAAAAATCGACGGGCACTTTGGCATTGATTCCGGCATCGCCCAAAATCGCAAATTTATGGTCGTCCACCGCCAAATAAAACAGCACCCCGTTGCGAAGTTCGGTTTTATGCATATCGAGCGTTTTAAACCAGTGGGCAGCGCGGTCCAGCACATCTTCCGGACATTTGCCTTCGACATGCACCCGCACTTCGCCCGAGGTGTTCAACTCGGCTGCTTTCACCGCGTCGGTTATTTGTTTCTTCTCTGCGTCTGTAAAAAAGTTTTGTACTGACATGGCTCTCCTTCTCTTTTTAGTCGAAACTTACTTCGGGTGCGCGTTCTGCACCTTGCTCCGCTTCAAAATAAGCTTTCTTTTCAAAACCGAACAAATTAGCATAAATGTTTTTGGGGAACGTACGAATATAAGTATTAAACGACTGCGCACTTTCGTTGAACTTACGGCGCTCCACCGTAATCCGGTTTTCGGTGCCTTCCAACTGGGCCTGCAAGTCCAGGAAGCTCTGATTGGCTTTCAGGTCGGGATAACGTTCCACCACCACCATCAACCGGCTCAACGCTGAGCTCAGCCCGGCTTGCGCCTGCTGAAACTGTTGCAACGACTCTTCGTTCAGGTTTTCCGGGTTCACGTTCACCGAAGTCGCTTTCGAACGCGCTTCGATCACGCCTTCAAGCGTTTCCTGTTCGTGCGAGGCATACCCTTTCACTGTATTTACCAGGTTGGGAATCAAATCAGCCCGGCGCTGGTAAACATTTTCCACCTGCGCCCAACTGGCATCTACTGCTTCATCGCGCGACACCATCGTATTGTAAGTTCCCTTCACCGAGGAGTACATGATGAATATAACCACTGCAATTACAGCTAAAATAATCCAGGTCTTTTTCATTTTTTATCTACTTTTTTAATGTTTCACAAATGTTATAAAACCGAACGAAAATCACTGTTTCTTTTCGGGGAATGTCGCAATTTTGTCGTTAGGCCAATGGTCTCAAAAGGTGAACCAAAAATTCAGGGATATGACAAAAGCAGCATTTCAGGAACAAATCAAAGCAGGCATTCCCCAACAGCTTCCACCGTTAAAAGCCTACCAACCGGAGATTAACCACGCGCCAAAGCGAAAAGATGTCCTTTCAAAAACCGAAAAAATTCAGGCTTTAAGAAATGCCCTTCGCTATTTCCCGCAGCACCAACATGCCATTTTGGCACCGGAGTTTGCCGATGAGCTAAACACTTTTGGCCGGATTTACATGCAGCGACTGCGCCCCGATTACGAAATGAAAGCCCGACCCATCACCGACTACCCGGCCCAATCAACACAGGCCGCAAGTATCATGTTGATGATCCAGAACAACCTCGACCACGCCGTGGCCCAGCATCCGCACGAGCTGATTACCTATGGCGGCAACGGGGCGGTTTTTCAGAACTGGGCGCAATACCGGCTGTGCATGCAATACCTTTCGGAAATGACTGACGAGCAAACGCTGGTGCTCTACTCCGGACACCCCATGGGTTTGTTTCCTTCACATCGTGAGGCACCGCGCTTGGTGATCACCAACGGGATGGTCATTCCAAATTATTCCAGCCGCGACGATTACGAAAAGATGAACGCGATGGGTGTGACTCAATACGGCCAAATGACTGCCGGCTCCTTCATGTACATTGGTCCGCAAGGCATTGTGCACGGAACAACGATTACACTGATGAATGCAGCCCGCCTGCAGGGATCCAAAACAATGGCCGGCAAACTGTTCGTTTCTTCAGGCCTCGGCGGCATGTCGGGCGCGCAGCCCAAAGCCGCCAAAATAGCTGGTATGGTTGGCGTGGTGGCCGAGGTGAATCTGAAAGCCACACAAACCAGGTACGAGCAAGGCTGGGTAGATGAAGTTTTTGCTGATTTGGATGCCTTGATCCGGCGAATCGATACCGCCCGGCAAAACAAGGAAGCTGTTTCGCTGGCTTACCAGGGAAACATTGTTGACTTGTGGGAAAAGCTCGCCCGCGAAAAGATCCCCGTTGATTTGGGCTCGGATCAAACTTCGCTGCACAATCCCTTCGGCGGCGGCTATTATCCTGTCGGATTGAGTTTTGACGAATCGAATCGCATGCTGGCCGAAGAACCGGAACGATTCAAACACGAAGTGTACAAAAGCTTGCGTCGTCACGTGGCGGCCATCAACCAAATGGCTGCCCATGGCCTCTACTTTTGGGATTATGGAAATGCCTTTTTGCTCGAAGCCAGCCGTGCCGGTGCCGACATGTACGACCCGCGAGGTGAATTTCGCTATCCATCGTATGTGCAAGACATTATGGGCCCCCTATTTTTCGACTACGGTTTTGGGCCGTTCCGGTGGGTATGCACTTCGTGCAATCCAGCCGATTTGGAAAAAACCGATGCGATTGCCGCTTCCGTTCTGAAAGACATTTATGCGCACTCGCCTGCCGAAATTCAGCCTCAAATGCAGGACAATATTCACTGGATTGAATCCGCCGGCAAAAACCAGCTGGTGGTCGGCTCGCAAGCCCGGATTTTGTATGCCGACGCGGAAGGACGAATAAAAATTGCGCTCGCTTTTAACGAAGCCATCCGGATTGGACAAATTTCGGCACCAATTGTCTTGGGCCGCGATCACCACGATGTGTCGGGCACCGATTCGCCCTATCGTGAAACCTCAAACATTTATGACGGTTCATCGTTGACTGCCGATATGGCCATTCAGAATGTGATCGGCGATTCCTTCCGGGGCGCCAGCTGGGTGTCTATTCATAATGGCGGAGGTGTCGGCTGGGGCGAATCGATCAATGGAGGATTTGGACTAACCATTGACGGCTCAGAAGAAGCCGACCGGCGCATTAAAATGATGTTGCACTGGGATGTGAACAATGGTATTGCCCGCCGAAACTGGGCCGGAAATCCATCAGCCAACTTTGCGATCAAACGCGCCATGGAACTCCACCCTCAACTTAAAGTGACGCTACCGGAAATTTGCCCGGATGAACTACTGGAGGGTTTGTTTTGAGTTTTCTTCGATTGATATTTATTCAGGGTGAATGCAAACGTGCTGCCTTCGCCAGGCTTGGAATCCACACGGATGGTTCCGCCATTCATCTCCACAAACTCACGACACAAGATCAGTCCGAGGCCCGATCCCTTCTCGTTTTCAGTTCCGTAGGTTGACAGGTGATCGTTCTCATCAAAAAGCCGGACAATATCTTTTTCAGCGATTCCCACACCGGTGTCTTTCACGCTCACTTCATATTGATTGCCATCTATTTCTCTGACTTTCAGCCTGACTTTTCCATTTTCGGGCGTAAACTTGACGGCATTGGAAAGCAGGTTTCGAATAATCAGATCCACCATATTGTGATCGGCATAGACCAAAACATCAGATGCAATGTTCGATTTCAATTTAATGTTCTTGCGTTCGGCCAGTCGCGTATGCAGAATCATGTTGTTTTTCACCACCAAGTGCAACTTCAATTTTTCAGGCTTAAACTGGATGCTGTTCTTTTGCGTTTTGGCCCATAACAACAGGTTATCGAGCAGAAAGTAGGTGTTTTCAGCTTCATCGCGCAGTTCATTCAAAATTTGATTGCGAAGTTCCTCGGTGAACATTTCCGGAAATTCGGCTAACTGACTGACCACATCTTTGAATGCACCAATGGGGTTGCGCAAATCGTGCCCGATAATAGACAGGAACTTGTCCTTGGTTTGGTTGACCCGAATCAACTCTTCGTGCTGTTCGAGTATTTGCATGTTCTTTTGGTGCAATAAGTCATTGGCCTTTTTGCGCGCCTTGTTGTACCGGAGCGATAATCCAACGACCACCACCAACAAAACAATGGTAATAATTAAAGTACGCGACTTGTTCTTTTGCTTGACAAGCTGCAAGTCTTTAATCTCATTGTTCTTTTGGAGAAGATCAATTTCATTTTGTTTTTCAGAAATATCCTTCTCTGCACGATGAAGCGCCAACTGATGCTTTTGCTTTTCCTGGTTCAGCGAATCGGTGATCTCGACATACTTTTTGTAATTCACCAGCGACTCGTAGT
>NZ_LGIA01000077.1 GCF_001270965.1 Sunxiuqinia dokdonensis
CTTAACTGTACTCCGTGGAACTCAGTGCTCAACTTGGTGTTCTCTGTGGTTAAAATTGAAAAATAGTAAACCAGAATAAAAATGAATCAACAAACCCCGGTAATAACGGTAAAAGACATGGTCAAAAAGTTCGGCTCTTTCACGGCTAACGACCACCTGAACTTCGAGGTTTATAAAGGAGAAATCTTTGGCTTTCTGGGAGCCAACGGAGCCGGCAAAACCACCGCCATGCGTATTCTCAGTGGCTTGTCGGCCCCAACTTCCGGAGAGATTACCGTGGGTGGCTTTGATGTGTACAAACAAACCGAACAAATCAAGCGGAACATTGGCTACATGAGCCAGAAGTTCTCCTTGTATGAGGATATGACCATCGCTGAGAACATCCGGTTTTACGCGGGCATTTACGGGATTTCGGTCAAACAGCGAAAGGAAAAGGAACAGCTGCTGCTCAAAAAGCTGAACCTGGAATCGGAGCGCGACAAGCTGATCGCTTCGCTTCCATTGGGATGGAAACAGAAATTGGCTTTCTCCATCGCTATTTTCCATGATCCGCAGATCGTGTTCCTGGATGAGCCAACCGGTGGCGTTGACCCGATTACCCGACGCCAGTTTTGGGATTTCATCTACGAAGCGGCTGCAGAAGGAAAAACCATTTTTGTGACCACGCATTACATGGATGAAGCCGAATACTGTGACCGGGTTTCCATTATGGTGGATGGCCGCATTGCTGCCCTCGACACCCCCGAAAATCTAAAAAAACAATTCCAGTCGGAGGATATGGATGGGGTGTTTTTGAAGTTGGCCAGAGCCGCGAAAAATGGGGAGTGATAGTAATTTAACCACAGAGTTTCACGGAGTTTTTCACAGAGTAATATGAGTTTAATTATAAAAATAAGCCGCTATGGAAATTAATCAAATCACGCAACCAGTTCTAAAATGTGCTTTTGATGTTCACTCAGCCTTGGGGCCAGGATTATTGGAGAGCGCCTATGAAGAGTGTCTGTTTTATGAATTAATTGAGTCCGGATTAAGCGACTGGCAAATTAGTAAACTTTGTGTTCCTCTGTGTCCACCTCTGTGTAACTCTGTGGTTAGGCAACATGAAAACTGAATTTTAATACTCAATCCTATGAAACGTTTTTTCGGATTTGTTAAAAAAGAATTTCTACACATCTTTCGCGATGTGCGGACCATGATTATTTTGTTTGGGATTCCGGTTGCGCAGTTGCTGCTTTTTGGGACGGTCATCACCAACGAAATCAAAGATGCGCACATTGCCATTTATGACCAGTCGAAAGATGAGGTGACGCGGGAAATTACTGCCAAGTTGCTGTCGTCGGGCTATTTTGTGCTCGATCAGTACCTTGAAAGCACCAATGACGTGGAAGCCATCTTCAAAAAAGGACAGGTGAAAGAAGTGCTCATTTTTGAATCCAACTTTGCACAAACCCTCGAACGCGAAGGAAAAGCCAACATTCAGGTCATTGCCGATGCATCCGACCCCAATATGGGTAAGTTGCTGGCTGGTTACACCTCCGGAATTATCAACGACTACATCCTGAAAGAAATGGGAGAACTGAAACTCCCCATGCAAATTGAACCCGAAGTACGCATGTACTACAACGAAAGCCTCGAATCGGTGCACTTGTTTGTGCCGGGCATTATGGCTATGATCTTGATGCTGATCTCGGCCATGATGACCTCCATCTCCATCACCCGTGAGAAAGAGCTGGGAACGATGGAAATTTTACTGGTTTCGCCGCTGCGGCCTGTGCAGATCATCCTCGGAAAAGTGGCGCCATACCTCGCCCTATCCATCATCAATGCCGCAATCATCCTGATTATTGGACACTTTGCTTTCGGAGTCCCCATTCATGGCAGTTGGATACTGCTCATGGGAGAAAGTATCTTGTTTATTTTGATGGCCCTGTGCCTGGGAATTCTCATTTCGTCCATCGCCAACAGCCAGATGGTGGCTATGTTTATCTCCATGATCGGTTTGATGTTGCCGACCATCTTGCTTTCGGGCTTTATTTTCCCGATCGAGAACATGCCCATGCCGCTGCAAGTCCTGTCCAACCTGATGCCGCCGCGCTGGTTTATTGTCATCCTGAAAAACATCATGCTCAAAGGAACCGGATTTTTATACGTGTGGAAAGAAACCGTGATTTTAATTGCGATGGCTGTTGTGTTTACCGCCATTGCCGTCCGGAAATTTAAAGTGAGGCTGGAGTAGCGAGTAATAATCATTTAACCACAGAGTTTCACGGAGTTTCTCACAGAGTAAAATGAGAGTATAATTGTAAAAACAAACACCTATGGAAATTAATCAAATTACAGAGCGAATTCTAAAATGTGCTTTTGATGTTCGCTCAGCTCTGGGATCAGAATTACTTGAAAGCGCCTACGAATTAACCTATCTAAAGCTTTCAGAATGCAAGATTGGACTGCTATTGAATTGCAATGTCGCATCCTTGAAAAATGGAATTAAGCGATTGGCAAACTAACAAACTTTGTGTTTCTCTGTGCCCAACTCCGTGTAACTCTGTGGTTAGATAACTTGAAATTTGAACCTTACGAATCGTGACACAAAATAAAAAAAAT
>NZ_LGIA01000078.1 GCF_001270965.1 Sunxiuqinia dokdonensis
AAAAAAAAAAACACGAAAAAATTCCGATCTGGTTTATTTGATTTTCAGGAAAGACAGTATCGTGCTTATAATTTAGGTTGATCTTGTTCATCATTTAATCTTTTTGTATCGTGTTCAGACAATTGTTGACAAACTCCAAACAGCTTACTCCTTTCTCACCGCTTCACTAAGAAGGGGGGAGTTCGATCATCCAGCGGATTCTTAATATTCTCCAGCCGGTAAAATATTGCCATTTGTTCGTTTTTTTTTACAAGCCACAAGTTATGGTTTTCTCTATAATAAATTGTTAATCGAGCATAATTTAGTTTCATTCAAAATAAGAAATGGGCTGCAAGCCTCAAGCTACAAGCTGCAAGTATCCAGTATCAAGCATCTTGCTGACAGATCCTGAATCAAGTTCAGGATGACTCGTTGAGTGGGCAGATCCTGACCCAGCAATTATTCATCGGATGACTTTTCGGACAAACCACCTCCCCCTTTGCTCGGGTACTCCTTCCCGAAGCGAGTTCGGGACAAGCTCTTGAAAAAAGGAGGAGAAAGGGCGCAACTTGCGGAGGTTTTCGGTAACAGCAAGCGGGATTTCACTACTGCAAATTCTCCTCTTTCAAAAGAGCCTGTCCGGCCCCGACGGAAGGAGTACTCCCGGATTACCGGGAGGGAGATGGTTGGATCTCCACTTCACGTCTTCCCGTCTTCGTGTTTAATCAAACCATTCGTGCGTTCGTGGCGCGTGTTCTAATGGCATCATGTCGATTTAATCATTGGATGATTTCCCAAATGAAAAAAAATATCGACAACATATGGTTAAGCAAAGTGGATGAAAGGGCATTTTTTGATTGTGGTTTTTAGCTACCTTTACTATAAACAGATAAATTGGTCTTAAATAGTTGTGGGCATTATTGAAAGCATTTTTATCCGGCTTGTTTTCAACCGAATCTTGATGAACCTATTCTCATTTATTTACATTTTATGGCATCATGTTGCTCTGATACATTTTGATAAGCCTTAAAAAAAGTAGTTAAAAAACATGAAAAATGCTGGTTACCTTTTAGTTGGAAAGGGGATTAACTAGTGCAAGATAAAATTAGAAAAAGATCGTAAAGTGTGATTATTGTGGTGTTGGAGCATCTTGTTTTATCTATGAAACGATCCGTTGCCCGGACTTAAAAAGAGGAGCACCAACATCCAATAATCAAAAAAACTCCTCCTTTTATTCCTTTCCCGGGTTGAATTAAGGCCGTGTTTGTCGCAAACACATTAAGTTCATCAGATGTTCAGTTTCGAAATGCATGAAATGATTTTGATATGATTGAATTGGCACTGTTCTTCTTAAAAACTCAGCTCAACAATTATCTGAAATTACGAACCGGTTCAGAGGATAAGGTCGAACTGATTCCGCTTTTCGATAAAAACGGAAAGATGCAGGTTTCGAACGTGGCCATGACCTTGGTGAACATTGAAGAGGAGCGGGTGATGAAAAATCAAAACCTGTATCGCGAAACCCCCCAGGGGACCATTGCCAAAACCGACCCGAAAGTAATGGTGAACCTCTATGTTTTGTTTTCGGCCAATTTTGGTGAAGATGAGTTTGGCTACCGCGAATCGCTGAAATTCATTTCCTACGTCATTAGCTTTTTCCAGTCGCACAGCCTTTTCACACCGGGCAGCTACCCCGATCTGAATGACCAGCTGACCAAGCTGAGCGCCGAACTTTTCACCCTCTCATTGGAGCAGCAAAACAACCTGTGGGGCGCACTGGGAGCCAAGCAAATGTGCTCGGTGATGTACAAGGTGAAGTTGCTGGCTATTTTCGACGACAACATCAAGATGGATGCGCCACCGATTACCGAAGCTAACCTTAATCCATAATAAGCCATGCAGTTGTTTAATTACCAGAAAATAGTTGAGCTGAACGTTTGGAATGATTATTACCAGGCTTTACAATCGAGCGATTTTCAGTTCATTCCTGAAAAAGCCACCCAGCGAACCTTGCGTAACATGGGCTTGAAGCTGAAAGAGCTAGCCGGTGGTTTCCGGCTCTTTTCCGCCGTTGATGAAACGGGCAAACTGCAACGTGATCCCGTGTCGGTGCCCTTTAAGCTGGTGGTTTTCATGCGGCTGAATAATCCGCTGTTTATCAACTTTTCCGACCTGCCTTTTGATCTGGGCGCTTCCAAAGCCTATTATTTTTCGAACCAGGCCAATAACAAGCGCGAAGTGTTTGGCACCGGTTCCGATTCGCTGTTGCTGAATCAGAATGAAGTGACCACGGCTGCTGATCAAATCAAGACTTCGGGCAAGGTTTATAGCTATACCCACCCAGGAGATGCCGGGATAAAAACCGCTGAACTGGTTTCGGTGGATACCGATGAGACGGTCGCCTCGCAGGAACTGGCACCGGTTGATGAGCATTACAACTTTCAGTTTATACTCGAAGGTTTGTCGGCCGGACGCTACAAGCTGATGCTGGATGGCGGCGAACTGGACCGTTTTTATTATGCTGGTGAACTGGCAGTGGCCAGCTACTTCGGCGTAGTTGAATTATTTAGCCATGTTGACGTCGGCTACAAATGGTTCACCAATGCCGGACTGGTTTCAAGCAAAACCTACTGCCTGGCCTTTAAGCGACGCGAAACTTTGTGGCGCTACAAAGTGATTAACCGCAACGGACTGGAAATGCCCAACCCGGGAGTTCGGGAAACCGACACACCCTGGGAATTTACACATAGTGGAGACCATGTTTTTGTTTCCAACATTCCCATGCCCCTAAAAGAAGCCCCAATCACCGGCATTGCTTTGCGAAGCAATCAAGTCGATGCGGCTTCTGTTCTGATTAACGATCTGCCAAATCCCGGTCCCGAATTGATTAAACCGGATCCGGGCAATCCAGCTACCATTTATTCTGATATTTATGTTTATCTCTGACCTTCAAAAATTTAACTGATTATGGCCAAAACGTACAAAACTCCGGGAGTATACATCGAGGAAATTTCCCTGTTGCCTCCGTCCATTGCAGAGGTTGAAACTGCGATCCCGGCTTTTATCGGCTACACCGAGAAAGCGAAAAAGAACAACCAATCCCTAACCAACGTGCCCACGCGCATCACTTCCTTGCTCGAATACAAGGAGTATTTTGGTGGCGCCCAGCCCGAAACGGGTATCATCGTCAATATTGACGATGTGTATGACACATCGGGCAATTTGACCCGCACCATCGAAGTGCCGGAACCTGCCACCAAGTCGAACTTTTTGATGTACTACTCGCTGCAAATGTATTTTGCCAACGGCGGCGGGCCGTGCTACATCATTTCGGTTGGCGACTACACGGCTACCATCAGCAAAACCGACTTGGGTGCCAATGGCGGACTGGCCGAACTGGCCAAGGAAGATGAGCCGACCCTGATTGTCTTTCCCGATGCGACGGGTGTTTCAACCGTGGCCAACTTCTATGGCCTGTATCAGGACGCGCTGACCCAATGCCAGAAGTTGCAGGATCGCTTTACCATTTTGGATACTTACAACCAGGCTTCGGGCTTTGCCGATACCTTACGCACCAACATCAGCATGGGAACCGACTACCTGAAATATGGCGCCGTGTATTATCCCTGGCTGAAAACCATTTTGCCCTATGTGTACAAGGAAAGCGATGTGAGCATTGCCCACACCGAAACCGATGCACCGGGAGGAACAACCAGCTACGACGGCGATAAGCTCAGCGACATTACCGCTGACCTGGAACTGTATAACCAGATTAAAGTGCAGCTGGGCAAATTGAGTGTTACCCTGCCTCCGTCGGCTGCCGTGGCCGGCATTTATGCCCGGGTGGACAGCAACCGCGGGGTGTGGAAAGCGCCTGCCAATGTGGGGGTTCGCGAAGTGATTGGTCCCGACAAGAAAGTAACTAACGAAGAGCAGGATGGGCTGAATGTCCATTCTACCGGAAAGTCAATCAACGTCATTCGCTCCTTCTTTGGAAAAGGAACCTTGGTTTGGGGTGCGCGTACCTTGGCCGGAAACGATAACGAATGGCGTTATGTGCCCGTTCGCCGCTTTTACAACTTCGCTGAAGAGTCGATCAAAAAAGGCACGCAATGGGTGGTTTTCGAACCCAACGACGCCAATACCTGGGTGCGTGTGAAAGCGATGATCGAAAACTTTTTGACCAAGCAGTGGCGTGCCGGAGCTTTAGCAGGAGCCAAAGCCGAAGATGCCTACTTTGTGAAGGTGGGTCTGGGCGAAACCATGACCTCGCTCGATATCCTGGAAGGGCGCATGAATATTGAAATCGGGATGGCCGTTGTTCGTCCTGCAGAATTTATCATCCTCCGGTTCTCTCACAAACTGCAGGAGTCCTAACATCAAAACCTTTATTAACTGATTTTAAAAACGAAAAATTATGGCTGAATATCCAATTCCAAAATTTCATTTTCAGGTTGAGTGGGCTGGTACCAAACTTGGTTTTTCCGAAGTGTCGGGCCTCGATGTCGAAACGGAAGTGATCGAGTACCGCGATGGCTCGATGCCCGAATACAGCAAGCTGAAAATGCCGGGCATGCAGAAGTTTTCCAACATCACCCTCAAGCGGGGCGTTTTTCAAAAAGACAATGAGTTTTTTGAATGGTGGAACACCGTGAAGCTGAATACCATTGAGCGTCGCGACATCATCATCAGCTTGTTGAACGAGGAACACGCGCCGGTACTGACCTGGAAAATCAAAAATGCCTGGCCGGTGAAAGTGCAAAGCACCGATCTGAAGTCAGACGGCAATGAAGTGGCCATCGAAACGCTGGAACTGGCGCACGAAGGCCTATCCATGGAAATGAGCTAAATCCAAACGACTATGGACTTGACCTATCCACCTGTTGGATTTCATTTCTCTGTTGTTTTCGAACTGTTGCCACAGTTTCCCAGCGACTTTCGCTTCCAGGAAGTGGATGGCTTATCGGTGGACGTGGAAACGGAAGAATTCAAGGAGGGCGGTGAAAACCGGTTTACACACCAGCTTCCTACCCGCACGAAGTATCAAAACATCGTGTTGAAGCGGGGCATGTTTACCGGATCCGGAATTTTACTGTGGTGCCGTAATGCCATCGAGAGTTTCAACTTTCAGCCCACCAACCTGACCATTGCTTTGCTCAATGCGGATCATGTTCCGGTGGCTGCTTGGTATGTGGTCAACGCTTACCCGGTGTCCTGGTCGGTATCCAGCTTCAATGCCGAAGAAAGTAAAGTGGTGGTCGAGTCCATCAAGTTGCAGTATAACTATTTCAAAATCCTTAAAATCTAGCATGCATGCCAGTGATTGTACGAGAACTTGTGGTGAGGGCAAACGTGTCGGAAAACCGGCGCGATGAAGCTGGCGGACCCGTTTCGATGGATCAAAACGCGCGGGAGGAACTGATTAAGGAGTGTGTGGATCAGGTCATGGAAATTCTGAAACAAAAAATGGAGCGGTAACATGGAACTATTTACCGGACTGGAAGGAAAACTGACCAAGATGAAAATCAACGTCTGCGAAAGCACCGAGCCGTTTAATCCCCGTTCGGGCGATGATTTCGAGTACGAAGTGCTGGTTAATCCTGAGCAGATTCAGCAGAAGTTTAGCACGGTGTTCGACGAGTCGCAAGCCGATGGAACGACCGGTGCCGATGTGCGCTTCCGGGTGCAGAAGCCACAGAATTTCGAAACCGACTTGCTGTTTGACGGCACCGGTGTTTTGGCCAACAGTCCGCTTCCGGGCGCCAATATTTTGGGGCTAAAAACATCAGAA
This sequence comes from Sunxiuqinia dokdonensis, assembly GCF_001270965.1. GTDB lineage: Bacteria > Bacteroidota > Bacteroidia > Bacteroidales > Prolixibacteraceae > Sunxiuqinia > Sunxiuqinia dokdonensis. Next base: position 5,771 of record NZ_LGIA01000078.1, read on the forward strand.
ACGGTAGATGACCAGTTGACTCGCTTCAAAAACATTGTATTTAAGTACAATGGCGATACCCATGCGCCCAACTTGCTGCAAATTCAGTGGGGCAGCTTTTTGTTTCGGGGGAAGTTAAAGGATTTGACCATCACCTATTCCTTGTTCAAACCCGATGGCTCACCGCTGCGGGCGAAAGCCAAATGTGTGTTTGTTGAATCCATGGCCGATACACTGCGGGCCGCGCGCGAACGCTCCGAATCACCCGACTTGACGCATGTGCGGATTTTGAAGGACCAGGAGAATTTGCCATTGATGGCGCATCGGATTTACAAGGACCCGGGCTACTATCGCGAAGTGGCTAAAGCCAACAAACTGCGCAGCTTACGGCAAATAGCCGTCGGCACGCGAATTCATTTTCCGCCAATTGATAAAACCAAACGATGACCAACCAACGCAACATACCCATTTCTTCCCCTTCGGAAGTCGTGACCAGCACGCTTTT
>NZ_LGIA01000079.1 GCF_001270965.1 Sunxiuqinia dokdonensis
TGGAAAAGGCCAGCGTGCCTTCACTTCCGGCCAGCAGCTTGCACACATTGATTTTTTTGCCGTTGCCAGTAAACGGATCGGTTTCCAGCAAGATATCAAGGGCATAGCCATTGTTGCGGCGCAGCACTTTGGGGTCGGGATATTCGTTTCGAATGCTTTTCTGGTTGGCCGGATCGGAGAGTGATTCCTGCAGGTTCTGGTAGATTTTGGTCTCCAGGCTGTTCGGGTCGCCGGAACACTTGGTCTGAAACGCTTCAGTCGTCAATTCACGAAAAACAACCGACGAGCCATCAGCCAAAAGACAGTCGGCTTCGAGCAGATGGTCGCGGGCACTGCCATAAATCAAGGAATGCAGTCCGCAGGAATTGTTGCCCACCATGCCGCCAATGCAGCAGCGGTTGGCCGTTGATGTTTCCGGGCCATACTGCAACCCATGTGGCGCCAAAAACTGGTTCAACTCAGCCAGGTTCACGCCCGGTTCAACCACAACCCATCGTTCTTCAGCATTAAAATCAAGAATGCTGTTCAGGTATTTCGAAACATCAACCACAATTCCCTTCCCCACAACCTGTCCGGCCAGCGATGTGCCACCAGCCCGGGGAATCACCGAAGTTTGGTGCTTGCGCGCAAAAGCAATAATCTTGCGGAGATCGTCCTTTGACTTGGGTTTGCATACGGCCTGTGGAATTTCGCGATACGAAGAAGCATCAGTCGCATAGATAATTCGCTGCACATTGCTGGTGTACACTTCGCCTTCTAGCGATTGCTTCAGAGCATAAAACGGGTCGGTTTCTTTCATAGTCAAATGAATTTCGGGCAAAACAAAAATATCAATTTATTTTGGTGACTAAAAAGCCTTGGCCATTTGCTGCTGCCGAATTGCACAATTGGGTGCCTTTTCAATCGAAAAAAAAACGGAGCGATTTTATGAATTTCTTAAAGTAGCAGCCAAAATAATGCAATCGATTGCAAGTACGGTGGTTTTGTTTGGCTAAGTGGAGCATTACAAAGCTAATATTTGTCAGGATTGACAAATAATTAACCGGTTCGGGGGATTTAAACACGTTATTTTAGCTACTTTTGCATTTTGAATCTTTTACCCAATAGTTAGAAATCTTAAACTTTCGGTTTAAACAGCCGTACCAGATAACAATGTCGCAGCTGGTAAGGGTTTGGGTGAAGGAAAAAGGTAGCAGAAAAGATCGTTGGTGTGCCATTTTTTCTTTGTGAAAGCAGAAAGAGTGAATCATCAGTACATATAAAATAAACCAGAAAAGTTTTTTTCGAATGAAATTACTTGAACGTGTTATCAAAAACTCGCAGAGCTATCAAAAACGGATTGTGCTCCCGGAAGGGACAGAACCACGGACTTTGAGAGCTACGGAAATTATCTTGAATGAAAATATTGCCCGGATTATTTTATTGGGAAATCCGGTAGAAATTATGCAGGCAGCCGAAGAATGTGGTGTGAACATTAAAGGAGCTGTCGTGATTGATCCCAAGACAGATGAACGTCGGTCGCGGTATGCTGACCTGATGGTAGAAATCAGAAAATCGAAAGGCCTAACCAAAGAAGCGGCGCTAGATTTATTGAACGATCCGCTGGTGTTTGCTCCGATGATGATTAAAAGTGGCGATGCCGATGGCGAAATTGCCGGTGCGGTCAATGCCACCGGCGATGTGTTGCGGCCCGCTTTTCAGTTTGTGAAAACCTTACCGGGCGTGAGTGTGGTTTCCGGCGCTTTTCTCATGTTTATGAACGATCCGCACTTTGGGCACGATGGCATTTTGGTATTTGCCGACTGTGCTGTGATGCCCGATCCGACAGAGCGCGAGTTGGCCGAAATAGCTGTGACAACAGCTAAAACCGCCAAAGCCATTGTGGGTATGGAACCCCGCGTAGCGATGCTCAGCTTTTCAACCAAGGGAAGCGCCCAGCACGAGCGGGTAGACAAAGTGGTGAACGCCACCCGGATTGCCAAAGAAATGGCGCCTGATTTGAAAATTGATGGCGAATTGCAGCTCGATGCAGCTTTAATTCCCGAGGTGGCCAAATTAAAAGCACCCGAAAGCGAAGTGGCTGGTCGCGCCAATATCCTGGTATTCCCGGGTTTGGAAGCTGCCAATATTGGTTATAAACTGGTGCAGCGACTGGCAAAAGCCGAAGCCATTGGCCCGGTTTTGCAGGGCATGGCCGCTCCAATCAATGATTTATCGCGTGGTTGCTCGGTGAGCGACATCGTTAATATGGTAGCAATTACCTCCAACCAGGCTGCTGCCTCGTTCGAATAAATAAAATTAAAATGGCTAGTGAAGTGATTTATGAACCAATTGAAGAATTTGGTTTAATTAAGAAAAAGGTTTCCAGGGCGTTGTTCTCAAAAATTGGGATCGTTGGCTGCGGGCTTGTTGGACAAAACATTGCCCGGGTCGCCAGCTTCTATGGAATTGAAGTGGTTTTTATTGAAGTCAGCGAAGAAAAAATCCGCGATGCCTATCGCAACATCGAAAAAATTCTTGATCATCGAATCGAACATTGGGGCTTAACCCAGAGCGAAAAGCGGGCTATCCTTTCCAGAATAAAAGGAAGCCTGGATTATAAGGATTTGGCTGGCTGCGATTTTGTGGTCGAATCCATTCGTGCGGTTAATCGAGGAGGCAAAATTAAGGAGCGTAAGAAAATCTTCCGAAAAATCGAAGAGGTAGTCGATCGCGATTGCATTATTGGCACCAACTCAACCACCATTATTATTACTGAGCTTTCTTCGGAAATGAAGTATAAGGATCGCTGTGTCAGTTTCCACTTTTCAGTTTCATCGCGCGAAGCCCGGATTATGGAAGTGGTTAAAGGATTATATACTTCCGATGAATCGTACGCAAAGGTTTGTCAGTTTGTGAAGTTGATCAACCGGAAAATCATTCCAGTAGAAGAATCGGCTGGATTGGTCAGCGTGCGCCTTTTTGTGGTTCTGCTGAATGAAGCCTGTGAAATTTTGATGGAAGGCGTAGCCACAATGGAAGACATTGATACCACCATGAAAATTGGCCAGGGAATGCGCCTGGGGCCTTTCGAAGTGGCTGATAAGATGGGGCTGGATAAAATTGTGCGTTGGATGGAAAACATTTATACCGAGTTTGGCGATGTCCATTTCAAACCGTCACCCATTATCAAACGGTTGGTACGGGCCAAGCAATTGGGCATATCAACCGGAAAAGGTTTCTATGAGTATGACGAAGAAGGCAATCGGATTGTAAACAGTGGGAACACTTCAGCCATTTGCTAAATAAAAAATAAAATCTCAACGAAAATATTGAAGGAATGAAGATTCTGGTACTCAACTGCGGAAGCAGTTCGATTAAATATCAACTTTTTAACATGGACGACCAGCTTGTGGTGGCCAAAGGAGGGGTTGAAAAACTGGGCATGAAAGGCTCATTTTTGAAACACAACCATGAGGATGGCAGGCAAATTGTTTTTGAAGGCGAAATTTTAGACCACAAAAGTGGGATTGAATATATTCTGGGTGTTTTAACCAGCCAAAAGTATGGTTGTCTTAAAAATCTCGAAGAAATTGATGCCGTTGGTCACCGCGTGGTTCACGGAGGTGAATATTTCCATGCCAGTGAGCTGATTAACGACGAAGTGATTGAAGCACTCGTGAAATGTACCGACCTGGCTCCACTGCACAATCCGCCTAACCTGAAAGGGATCAATGCCATGGAAGAGCTGATTCCGGGAATTCCACAGGTGGGCGTTTTCGACACTGCTTTTCATCAAACCATGGAACCTCAATCGTACATGTATGGAATTCCTTACGTGCTCTACGAAAAGTATAAAATTCGCCGCTACGGATTTCACGGCACCAGCCATCGTTATGTTACCAAACGGGCTTGCGAGCTGCTGGGCCGCGACTTCGAAAGCCAGAAAATTATTTCCTGCCACCTCGGAAACGGCGCCTCAGTTGCTGCCGTGAAAGATGGCAAATCGTTCGATACCAGCATGGGATTTACTCCGTTGGAAGGCCTGGTCATGGGAACCCGCTCCGGAGATCTGGATATTGGTGTGGCCACCTACATCATGGAGAAAGAAGAATTGGGCATCAAGTCAGCCAGCACTTTATTTAATAAGCACAGCGGAATGCTTGGCTTGTCCGGTATTTCGTCGGACATGCGCGAGATTGAGGACGCCAGCGCCAAGGGCAACGAACGGGCCAAAATGGCTTTGGATATTTATAATTATAAGGTGAAGAAATATATCGGTTCCTACATCGCAGCGATGGGCGGACTGGATATTTTGATTTTGACCGGTGGAATTGGCGAAAATGCCGACACGACCCGGTTCGGAGTAGCCAGCGGGCTCGAGTTTCTGGGCATTCACCTGGATGAAGAAAAGAATAAAGGTTTTCGTTCCGAAGGAATCATCAGTACCGACGATTCACCTGTAAAAATTATGGTTGTGCCAACAAATGAAGAATTAATGATTGCACTCGACACCGAAAAGAAAGTTCGTGAACTTACCAAATCGTAAGTATTTAAAGCGCTAAAATCGTAATCCGAAAGTTCAGGATTAAAAATATTTTCCGATTGACATCCGATGCAGTACTGTGTCGGATGTTTTGTTTTTCAGGGGTTTAAAAACATTTTTTTAGATTGATATTTGTTCCGTAAATTCAACTGTTCTTATTGTATTTTCACCACTGTAAAACGAAAGAATGAACGCTAAACACTTAGCCGATCTGATTTTGATCGCGAAAGATCGTCCCAAACAACGCATGGTGCTTGTAAACGGTGTGGACGGTCACAGCATTGAGGCTGCTGAGCAAGCCCGTCGCCTTGGCATTGTTGATGTGACTTTAACCGGCGATCAAAGCCAAATTGAGACCACCTGTAAGGGGCATGAGATTGATGCCAGTCATTTTGAGATTGTTCATGCCGAAACCCCGGAGGATGCTGCTTTGGCAGCTGTCAGGCTAATTCAGGAAGGAAAGGCCAGCTTGGTGATGAAAGGCTTAATCAATACAGATAAATACATGCGGGCCATTTTAAACAAGCAGTTTGGCTTGGTTGTGCCTGGTGGCCTACTGACGCATGTTTCGCTGATTGACAATCCGGCTTATCACAAGTTGTTGATTGTGACCGATGTGGCCATTATTCCCTTTCCAACGCTGGCTCAAAAGGAAATCATGATCCGGTATTTGATTGAGGTGGGGCAGAAGTTGGGAATTGCCCGGCCCAAAGTGGCCATGATTGCGCCCACCGAGCAAATCATCGAATCGATTCCGGCTTGCGCTGATGCGGGCCAACTGAAACAAATGGCCCTTGACGGACATTTTCCGGGCGGCTTGGTTGACGGGCCTATGGCGCTCGATGTGGCGCTTGATAAAGAATCAGCCCAAATTAAAAACATTCAGTCGGAAGTGGCCGGCGATGCCGACTGCCTGCTCTTTCCAAACATCGATTCGGGTAATGTTTTCTATAAAACCAATACCCGACTTTGCGGCTCAGAGCAAGCAGCGGTGGTTGTGGGAGCCAAGGTGCCGGCCGTTTTATCGTCGCGCGGCGACAGCGCCCAAACCAAATTGAACTCCATTGTTTTGGCCACCTTAATGAGTCGTTAGCATGAACAATGAATACCGAATATTAGCCATCAATCCCGGATCAACCTCCACCAAGTTTGCCGTGTATTATAACGAAGAATGCAAACTGAACCGGACCTTGCGTCATTCCATCGACGAATTGTCAAGCTACACAAGCATTTTGAAGCAATTCGACTACCGCAAAGGGATGATTATTGACGCCTTGATGGAAGAAGGTTTTGAGGTGGACAGCCTGAAGTATATCATTGGGCGGGGCGGGCTGACCTACCCGCTGGAATCGGGTGTTTACCTGGTCGACAACCTGATGCTGAAACATGCCAGTGAAGGCGTTTACGGGCAGCACGCCAGTAACCTCGGTCCGCTCATTGCCGATTTTATAGCTAACCAAATTCCGGGGGCAAAAGCCTACATCGCCGATCCGGTGGTGACCGATGAGTTGGATGAAATCGCCCGAATTACCGGACATCCTGCTTTTGAAAAGCGATCCATATTTCATGCGCTCAACCAAAAAGCAACAGCCCGATTACATGCCCGGAAAGTTGGTCAGGATTATGAATCGCTGAATTTGATTGTTGCGCACCTGGGCGGCGGCATTTCTGTGGGCGCGCATAAGAAAGGTCGGGTAGTGGATGTCAACAATGGACTGGATGGCGACGGGCCTTTTAGTCCAGAGCGTAGTGGCGGACTACCAACCGGACAAATGATCGACTGGTGTTTTGACAGCGGGATGACCAAGGACGATGTTCGTCGCATGGTGGTTGGCGAAGGAGGCTTTGTGGCTTATCTGAAAACAAACAATGCCAAGGAAGTGGAGGAAATGGCCCGGCACGGAAACCAAAAAGCCAGCTTGATTCAGGATGCCATGGGCTATCAGGTGAGCAAGTCGATCGGCGAAATGGCGGTCGTGCTGAATGGAAATGTGGATGGAATTCTGTTGACAGGCGGAGTCGCTTACAATCAATACCTGACTGATTTTATAGAAAATAAAGTTGGGTTTTTAGCACCTGTTTTTGTTTACCCCGGCGAAGATGAACTGGACGCCTTAGCTCGTAATGCCTTGCGTGTGGCCCGCAACGAAACACCGGCAAAAACCTACAATCCGAAAATGCCTTGATCAACACCTGTCGAGGGTAAATTGCTCAATTTTGCTTTTTTCTGCTCAAATCAATGGGGGCGATGTGAATCGGCATTGCTACCACCAATCAACCTTTTGAATAGAAGGATGCTAAATTCGCTGCAAGAATTTGAATTCATCCGAAATCTGCCGGCCAAACAAAAAGAGTTTTTCAAGATTCATCGTTGCCTGTCGGTCATGAGGGGTAAGTATTCCGAAGAAATTGTATATTTAAGGAATTCTTGTCGTTTAGAAATAAGGAATTGTTTTCGGATTCTACTAAAAAACAGAAAGAAGAACGATGGCGAAGAAAGTACGATTGAATAAAGAGCTGGGCTTGTTTGATGTTTTTTCCATCAGTACGGGTGCCATGTTCAGCTCCGGATTTTTTCTCTTACCAGGTCTGGCATCGCAGTATACCGGACCTTCCGTTTTTGTGGCCTATCTGATCGCTGGCTTGTTGATTCTGCCTGCCATGTTTAGCATTGCCGAAATATCAACGGCTCTGCCCAGGTCAGGCGGAGCTTATTTTTTTCTCGATCGTAGTTTGGGGCCGCTTATGGGAACAATCGGCGGCTTGGGCACTTACCTTGCCTTGGTTTTTAAAACGGCGTTCGCCATTGTGGGTATCGGAGCTTATGCCGCTTTTTTCTGGGCGGTTCCGGTTAAAACCATTGCCATTGCGGCCACCTTCCTGTTTATGGGGGTCAATTTACTTAGTGCTAAAAATACATCACGACTGCAAAACTACTTTGTTGTTTTTTTATTGATTGTGCTGGGTACGTTTATCGTCGATGGACTCTACCGCGTATTTTTCACCATTGGAATCGATCAACCATCAGCGAATAACCACTTTCAGCCCTTTTTAACCCATGGCTTTGAAGGAATGATAGCCACCGTTGGCTTTGTGTTTGTATCGTACCTGGGATTAACAAAGATTGCCAGCGTGGCTGAGGAGATCAAAAATCCGGAGCGGAATATTCCTTTGGGAATGCTTTTGTCGCTTATTGCCACTAGCGTGATCTATGTACTGGGGGTGTTCATCATGGTATCTATTATTGAGCCAGCGGAGTTTGCAAAAGATTTGGCCCCGGCGGCTACAGCCGTTGAGCAGCTGTTTACATGGATGCCTGGAAATATGGGAGCCTACCTCATGATCGGTGCTGCTATGGCGGCATTTGCTTCTACCGGCAACGCTGGATTAATGTCGTCTTCGCGCTATCCATTTGCGATGGGGCGTGACAAACTTTTCCCGCCCGGATTCTCCAAGGTGGGAAAGAAAGGAACTCCCGTTACTTCTATCTTGTTTACAACCGGACTCATTATCTTTTTCATTCTGGTTCTTTCAGAAGAAGGAATAGCAAAACTAGCCAGTACTTTTAATCTGATCGTCCTGATGCTGATCAACTTTTCTGTGATTGTTTTTCGGAACAGCCACATCGATTCATACGATCCGGGGTTTAAATCGCCTTTGTACCCTGGCATGCAGATCGCTGGAATCATTATTTCTGTCGTATTGATCATCTACATGGGCTGGATGGCTATTCTGTTTAGTGCGTTCATCGTGTTGGTGGCTGTACTGTGGTTTAATTACTATGCCAAGGGAAAAGTGGAGCGTGAGGGAGCCATTTTTCATTGGTTTGCCTTGTTGGGGAAACATCAGCACGCTGATCTGGAGAATGAGTTTATGACCATTCTGAAAGAAAAAGGGCTTCGGCAGGGAGATCCGTTCGACAGCACCATCATGAACGCACGAATTATACGCGCGTCAGAAAATATGGATTTCAACGCATTGGTCGATCATGTCTCCGGCTTGTTTTCCAAGGAAATTCATATCAACAAAGATTCGCTTGTTTCTGAATTTCATACCATTTCAGCCATTGATCCGGCACTGGTGACGCCCGAAGTTTCGGTATTGTATGCCAAATATGCCGGCATTGGCGAGCCATCGCTTCATGTCGTTCTTTCAAATAAGGGGATTTTGAAACCGGTTGGGAAAGGCACAATTTTATCCGAGGACAATATCAAAGTGTTTTTCTTTTTAGTGAATCCGGCCAATGAGTCGCGCTTGCAGTTGCGCATGCTGTCGCGCCTGATGAACATTGTGGAGCGTGAAGATTTCGTCAAAAATATGCTGGAACAAACCAGCGATCGCGAAATAAAAGAATACCTGCTTCACAACGAACGATTTATTACCGTCAGGTTGATCCCGGAAGCTTCACAGGGTGAGATGATCGGCAAACAGTTGAAGGAGATTAAGCTGCCCGAAGACGTATTGGTAGCCTTGGTCGAACGCGACGCCCGGTCGTTTGCTCCGCACGGGTATACCGTTTTGCAGCAGAATGATGTGTTGACCATTATTGGCGAGCCACGCTCTATCAAGCAGCTGTTTGATCTTTATATGAGTACGAAATAGGCGAATTTTAAATGCCAATTCTCCAGTTTCTACAAAACGATCAAAAAGACATTTAATAGTCATTATCTGTCTTGAAATAATAAAAGACTTGTTTGTATCTTGTCAGCCTCAACGGGAGGGAGCAACCGACGTTTTGTTTGTCTCTTGCCTGCATAAAAAAAGAATGTATGATTCTATCAAAAATATTTGGCTTGAATTTGCCCCTGGAGGATCCGATCCTGATTTTCACCATGATCCTCTTTATCATTCTGTTTTCGCCAATTTTGCTGAATAAAATTCGAATTCCACATCTGATCGGACTCATCATTGCCGGCGTAATGATTGGTCCCTACGGCTTGAACCTGATGGCGCGCGACAGCAGTATTGTGTTGTTTGGAACCGTGGGCTTGTTATACATCATGTTTGTGGCCGGACTGGAAATTGACCTGGCTGATTTTCGAAAAACCTTGTGGAAGAGCATTGTTTTTGGAGCCTATACTTTTATCATTCCCATGGTGCTGGGGACTGTGTCGGGCCTATATTTACTGGATTTTGGCTGGAATACTTCCATTTTGCTGGCCAGCATGTTTGCTTCCAATACGCTGATTACCTATCCAATTGTCAGTAAATTGGGAATCACCAAAAATAAAGCCGTCACCATCAGTATTGGTGGTACGCTCATCACCACTGTGCTGGCGCTGCTGGTGTTGGCAGTGATTGTTCGAATGGAAACCGGCGAAATTTCGCAGACCTTTTGGTGGGGCCTTAGCGGGTCGATTTTGGCCTTCGTGTTATTTATCCTATTCGTGTTTCCAATTATTGGGCGGTGGTTTTTTAAGCGTTTCGACGACAATGTGTCGCAGTATATTTTTGTGTTGGGCATGGTGTTCCTGGGTGCTTTCCTGGCACAGGTGGTGGGGATCGAAGGCATTGTGGGGGCTTTCCTTGCCGGCTTGGCGCTCAACCGGCTGATCCCAAAAACTTCGCCCTTGATGAACCGGATTGAATTTGTGGGGAATGCCTTGTTCATTCCGTTTTTCCTGATTGGTGTCGGCATGCTGATCAATTACCGGGCCTTTGTCAGTGACTGGGAAACGATTAAAGTAGCCATTGTGATGAGTGTGGTGGCCACACTGTCTAAATTTTTGGCAGCTTGGCTCACCCAAAAATCGTTTCGCTATTCAGCCGACCAGCGACGGTTAATTTTTGGCTTGAGCAATGCGCAGGCAGCATCAACCCTGGCGGCTGTGCTGGTAGGGTACAATGTGATCATTGGGCAGGATGCTTCCGGCGAACCCATCCGCCTGTTGAACGATGCGGTGTTGAACGGAACCATTTTGATGATCCTGGTAACCTGCACCATCGCTTCGTTTGTCACCCAAAAAGGCGCACAGAATATTGCGCGCTCCGAAGAGGTGGAAGAAGATGAGAAGCCAAAGAATGAATTCGACGAGCGGATCCTGATTCCTTTAAGCAATGAACGCAATGTGGAAGAATTGATTAATCTGAGCACCACGGTAAAATCAAAAAGCAAGAGCAGCAAGTTAATCGCGCTGAATGTGATTACCAGTGGGCATGTGAATGAAACGGCCGAGAAAATCGCCAATAAGATCATTGATAAAGCCGTTGTTACTGCATCGGCCACCGACAATCAACTGACACCTTTGTTGCGTTACGACCTGAACATTGTGAATGGAATTTCCAATGTGGTGAAGGAGCAAAAAATTACAGACCTCATTATTGGGTTACACGAAAAGAAAGGCATTTCGGATTCCTTTTTCGGAATGTTAACCGAAGGTATTCTGACCAAGTGTAATACCACCACCATGATTTACAAACCTTTCCAGCCACTGGCGACCATCAAGCGACATGTGGTGGTCATCCCGCCGAATGCAGAAAAGGAGATTGGTTTTTTCTCCTGGTTGGTGCGCGTGTGGAACATGGGATTGAATACCGGTGCCAAACTGGTGTTTTATGCGTCGGAAGAAACAACCGCTTTTCTCAAGCACATGCAGGAAGAACGGGCAGTCGAAGTGGAGTTCAATCACTTTACTGATTGGGACGACTTTTTGGTTTTTAGCCGTTACGTGCAGGACGATGATAACTTGCTGATTGTTATGAGCCGGCGAACACATCCTTCGTATCATGATGCCATGGTGAAGATTCCGTCGTATCTAAATAAGTACTTTGAACAGAACAGTTACATCCTGGTTTTCCCGATGCAGTTGGGTGTGGCCGATTACCATCTGATCAACATGCGTAATCCGTCGATGATGGAACCGTTTATGGAACATGTTGAGCACCTCGACGATTTCAGAAAAATGATTGGCCAGTTTTTTAAGAAAAAATAAGCGTGCTGCCCAAGGTGCGGAAACCAATTCATCAATGATTGATTTCTGAAGAAAAATTCTATTTTTGGTGACCGGACGAGGATTTGAAGAAATTAGAATAGCATGAAACGAACATGTTGCTCGGCACACAAACAAGAATGAAAATAATTTTCAGCAACATGTGAGTTCCATCAGACCATTAAAAAACAAATCATTTACTGATGAAATATTTGATAACAATGATAATTCTGCTGATCAGTGTTAACCTGATGGCGCAACAAACTGGCGTAAACTACGATGAGAAAGAAGTTCCGAACTACAAACTGCCCGAATTGCTGGTGTCAAAAAACGGACGAAAGATTAAGAATGCCAAGCGATGGGAGAAAATCAGAAGACCGGAACTCCTGAAACTATTTGAGCAGGAAGTTTATGGAAAAATTCCGGTTGATATTGAAATCGATGATGTAATTATTCATGAAGCGGCTGGTGAGGCTTTTAACGGAACGGCCATCCGCCGCCAGGTGGAGCTCGTTTTCAGAAAGGATGACCTGGCGTTGAGCGCCAACCTATTGATATACCTGCCAAAAGATTCGGACAACGTGCCCGTTTTTGTGGGGTTAAATTTCAATGGCAACCACACCGTGTCCGACGATCCGGACATCCGCCTGGCCGACTCCTGGGTGCGCGATAATCCTTCGCTGGGCATTGTGCACAACCAGGTAACGGAGCAGTCACGTGGGGTCGCAAGCGACCGGTGGCCCATCGAGGAGATTCTTGAAGCAGGCTACGGCATAGCCACGATCTATTGTGGTGACATCGATCCGGATCGCGATAATTTTCAGGATGGCATTCATCCGTTTTCCTACCAACTTGGACAATTCAGGCCGGGTTATGACGAGTGGGGAACAATCAGTGCCTGGGCTTGGGGGCTGACAAAAGCGATGGACTACCTGTCGACCGATGCCGATGTAGATTCTTCGCGTGTAATTGTTTTCGGACATTCGCGGCTGGGAAAAGCAGCCTTGTGGGCCGCCGCCCTGGATCAACGGTTTGCCATGTGTATTTCCAACAATTCCGGTTGCATGGGCGCCGCCCTGTCGCGACGTCAGTTTGGCGAGACGGTTGGCTCGATTACCAAAGCGTTTCCGCACTGGTTTTGCGAAAACCTGAACAAATATGCTTCGCGCGAAGAAAATTTGCCGGTCGATCAGCACATGCTGCTGGCTTTGGTGGCGCCTCGTCCGCTTTATGTGACTAGCGCCACCGAAGATTTGTGGGCCGACCCCAAAGGCGAGTTCTTGTCGGCTATTGAAGCCGGGGCAGTTTATCAGCTTTACGGTACCGAAGGTTTACCGGTAAACGAAATGCCAGCACCCGACAGCCCGGTTGCCGGATCAGTCGGCTATCATATCCGCACTGGAAAGCACGATATTACAAGCTACGATTGGAAGCAGTTTATTGATTTTGCGAATCAACAGTTCACACCCGAACAATAAGCCGCCCGGTTCAACGCTCAGGATTGAGCAGGATAGCTGTTTTGATTATTTTCCGTTCATTCGATTCTGGTAAAATCAACTAAGGCAAAACATATGAGTAAAAATCACTTTCTGGCTTTCGACCTCGGCGCATCAAGCGGCCGGGCAATTTTAGGAACTTTGGCAAATGGCAAACTGGCACTTACCGAGGTTCATCGTTTTGAAAACCAAATGCAACAAATCAACGGTCATTTCTTTTGGAACATTTTCAGTTTATTTAGTGAGTTGAAAACAGGGCTGAAAAAGTGTATCCAGGAGTACGGCGTCCAGCCCGATTCGATTGGCGTGGACACCTGGGGAGTCGATTTTGTGCATTTGAATAAGGAAGGGATGATTATTTCGCTGCCTTTTGCCTACCGCGATTCGCGCACCGACACCGCCATGGATGATCTTTTTCAATTGATTCCGAAAGAAGAGGTTTACCGGCAAACGGGCATTCAGTTTATGCAGTTCAACAGCCTGTTTCAGTTGTTTTCGATGGTGAAGGATCAATCGTCATTGCTCGAAATTACCGATCAAATTTTGTTTATGCCCGATGCGCTGAACTACCTGTTTTCGGGTGAAGCGGTGACCGAATATTCGATTGCCAGCACCAGCCAGATGCTTGTGCCGGGCAAAAATCAGTGGCAAGTGGACCTGATTGAAAAAGCAGGAATACCAACTTCCATTTTAACCGATTTGGTGGATCCGGGTACCATTATCGGAAGAATCAAGGCCGACGTGGCCCGTGAAACGGGAAGCGCACAGGTTCCGGTCATTGCGGTTGCAGGCCACGACACCGCCTCGGCCATTGCCTCGGTACCGGCCAGCGACAAGCACTACGCTTACATCAGCTCAGGAACCTGGTCGCTGATGGGCATTGAAAGCGATCAGCCTCTGGTTTCGGATCAAACCCTGGCCATGAATTACACCAACGAAGGTGGGGTGGAAGGAACCACCCGTTTCCTGAAAAATATCATGGGCATGTGGCTTATCCAGGAATGCCGCCGGGCCTGGCTGAATGAAAAAAAATACAGCTGGGACGAAATGGTGGCCTTGGCTAAAAATGCTGAGCCGTTTCAATTTCTGGTCAATCCCGACGATGCTGTGTTCCTGAATCCTGCAAATATGCCGGATGCCATCGCTGCATTTTGCGAAAAAAGCGGGCAGGGAAGGCCGGAGTCGCACGCACAGGTGATCCGTTGCGTATATGATAGTCTGGCTTTGAAATACCGTTTTACTTTGGAGCAGATTCGCACAGTCAGTGCACTTCCCATCGAGAAAATACACATCATTGGTGGCGGGGCGAACAATCGTTTTCTGAATCAGCTCACGGCCGATGCCACCAAGTTGAAGGTGATTGCCGGCCCGACAGAAGCAACGGCTACCGGAAATATATTGGTACAGGCCAAAGCCATGGGCGCTTTGCAGTCGCTGGCCGATATGCGCGATGTTGTCCGCCATTCATTCGACGTAGAAACCTTTCTGCCCAACCCGGACCTGGATTGGGACGGCGCCTATGCAAAATACCAGCGTCTGGTCGCCCGCTAAACCCACACGCCGGTGGGTAATTGCGCGATGACGGCGGAAACCTTGTCTTTTCAAGTAGACAGCACCACCACGCAGGTAGATAGCTCCTCCACGAAGGTAGACGGGTCCGCCACGAAGACCGCAAGCTCCACCACGAAGGTAGATGGTTCCACCATGAAGGTAGACGGGTCCGCCACGAAGACCGCAAGCTCCCCCACGAAGATAGATGGTTCCGGCACGAAGGGAGATGGTTCCCCCACGAAGGTAGCAAGGTCCACCACGCAGGTAGATCGCTTCGGCACGCAGGCGGAAGACAAATCAGCCCCGGGTGCCGCAGATTCCGATCTACGATGCCCGGGGCTGATGTTGAAGCAAGGCCTGTCGAAGTGGTGGGCAAGCTGCTGCCCCTGCAATTAGTTAAACTTTTTCAGAATGTCGTTCACTGCATCTTTGTGGATGGTGAATCCCATCATCTTCAGTTTGATGTAATCTTCGTGAAAAAAGTAGTACCCAAACTTGGGATCGTCGGCCCCCACATTACGCGAGCCTGAGCTGGAGTCTTTAATCAGGTACCAGTCGTCGCCAGTTCCCTTGTAGTTTTCCAAAATGCCAACCAGGTGCATGCCATGGTCGTCGGTGGTGGTTTCGTTGGAAAAGCGGAACTGCCGGGCATCTTCGTTTATGTACTCCGAAGGAATATCGTAATCGGGAATCATGGCACAATTGGTTTCGCGGCTAAACCCAGTTTCCGACACATCGCCGCCAATGCTCATCGTGTAGCCTTTTTTGATGGCATTTTTTACCGCATCCATAAACACATCCAGCGGCACATTATAATACTCATCGCTGTGCCACCAGTTGTCCGGAACCTTGTATTCCACTTGTTGCCAGTAAGGTTCTTGTTTGTAGGATAAAATCTCGACAAAATCGTTTGGGTTCAGCTTCAGGTAATCGGTCATGTAGGTTTTGGGGGTGTAGGTTTTTCCTTCAATCACAAATTCCACTGGCGGCTCACCAATGTGGTGATTCATAATGGCTTTAATGGTCTCCAGACCGTAGTCTGCGTTCCAGGCATTGTTGGCTTTCATCGAGTGTAGAAAACCGCGCATTTCTTCCATCATTTTGGCGTGGGTGTGAAACTGGCGTCCGTGCAACAAACCGGTGTACATTTCCTCCGGCACAATGCCGTAGCGGTTCATCATACGGGCAACGGCATTGCCTTCCGAGCCTTCGTCGAAATTGGAGTCGCCACGTTTTTCAATATACCGGCGGGCCTTCTCCACATATTCCCAATAAACGGTGTAAATTTCCGAAAGCTCCACTTGCTTGCCGGTTTGGCGATAAACCTCCGACTCGTAGAATGAGGTGGTTGAAAACGACCAGCAAGTACCGGCATTTCCCTGCGATTCGGTTTCCTGGCACCAAACCGTTTGGTAAAGCGATGGATCGTTGGGAAGATCCAGCCCCGACTGGTCCATGTTGAAGCGGATAAATGGCGTTTTTTCTTTCAACTGTTCATTCACCGCGTGAATATCTTTCAGAATGGACTCGTAATAATAGCCTTTTCCTTGCTCGTAAACTTCAACTTTTCCTTTACTTTCGTTTTTCTGCGCAAAACCATTTAGCGCCAGCAACATCGATAAAAGTGTCAACAACCGTTTATTCATTTTGATTTTTTTTGTTTCAGCTAAAATACCCTTAATCAGCCAATCAGTCGATGAGTGATGTCAGGAATTACACGAATTAACTTGAAAACTGACATTTGGAAGCTTGTTTTCCCCCGAGTTCTATTATTTTCGCATAGAATAATTTGCACGCTTTTGTGCCCGCCTGAGAAATTGATACATATGATCATGGATACGATGAGGGAATGGATGGCTGAACAGGCGGGTACACGTGCTGGAAACAAACAATTCAAGAAATATGAGAATACCTTTAGCGTTGATTGATAAGTATAATGTCCCGGTTCCCCGGTATACGAGTTATCCACCCGCCAACTTTTTTGGCGATGACTTCACAACCAATGATTATTTGGAGGCCGTAAAAGCATCGAATAGCAAGCAGCCTGAAAATATCTCCATCTACCTGCATATTCCGTTTTGTACGCAGCTGTGCCTGTATTGTGGTTGCAACACGCACATCACCAAGGATCAGGATATCATGAAAAATTACGTGGCCGCCCTGAAAAAGGAGATCCACACGATTGGTAAGCTGATCGACAAAAACCGGAAGATCTCGCAAATTCACTGGGGTGGGGGCACACCCAATGTTTTGCCAGCCGAATACATTGGCGAGATCATGGAAATTTTCACTTCCAACTACCAATTTATTGAGCATCCAGAAATTGCGGTGGAGTGTAACCCGGCGCATTTGGATCAGGCGTACATTGATGCTTTGGTTTCCTTCGGATTTAATCGCATCAGTCTGGGTGTGCAGGATTTTCAAGCCAAAGTGCTGGACGCTGTCCACCGCGAAGTGCCCGAAATCCCGATCGAAGAGCTGGTGGGCATGATTCGCAGGCACCCGGGAGTTTCGGTCAATCTCGACTTCATCTATGGCTTGCCGCACCAAACGGTAGAGTCGTTTGCAACGACGATGGATAAAGCCGTGGCCATCAATCCCGACCGGCTGGTGACTTTTTCGTATGCCCATGTGCCATGGGTAAAAAAGGCGCAGCAGAAACTGGAAAAATTGGGCTTGCCCGAAGCGGAAGACAAAGTGAAAATGTTTGAAGTAGCCTGGGCCAAAATGACCGGCGCAGGCTATGTGCCCATCGGACTGGATCATTATGCCAAGCCGGAAGATGATATGGCTGTTGCGCTAAAAAACCGCTCGCTTCACCGGAACTTTCAAGGCTACTGTACCCGCGAAACTACCGGGCAGGTGTATGCTTTTGGGGTAACCGGCATCAGCCAGTTGGAAGATGTTTACGCTCAAAATGCCCGCACGGTAAAAGAATATATTGATACGATTGAACGGGGTGAAATCAAGGTGGTGAAAGGATTTGCGCTTTCCGATACCGACAAAATCATCCGGCAAATTATCAACGAAATTATGTGCAACCAGTATTTGTCGTGGAAACAGGTTGCCGGACAGTTCAATCTGGAAGTGGATGCACTGAAAAAGTTGCTGAACTTTAAAGAAAGCAAGCTCGATGAGTTTGTGAAAGACGATTTGCTATCGTACACCACCGACGAAATTGTGATTTCGGATTTGGGGCGCTTTGTGCTGCGGAATATTGCTGCTGTGTTTGATATTCGTCTGGAAGGAGCCATTCAGAAATTTTCAAAATCAGTTTAAAAATGAGTCAGAAAGTAGCTGTTATTGGTGCCGGTTTAAGTGGGCTGACCACCGCTTATTACCTTCGCAAGAGAGGAAACGATGTTCAGGTTTTTGAAAAGGCCGGCCGTATTGGTGGCGTCATCGAAACCCGGGAGGAAGATGGATTCCTTTACGAAAATGGCCCCAGCACCGGGGTGCTCGGACAACCCGAGGCAGCTGCTTTAATTGAAGAACTGGGCGAGGCTTGTCAGCTTGAAATTGCAGATGAAGATGCCAAGTATCGCTGGATTTGGAAAGGCGATCGCTGGCATGCGATACCAAGTGGATTGTGGGGCGGCATCACCACGCCTTTGTTTTCGTGGTACGATAAATTCCGAATTTTGGGCGAACCATTTCGTAAGCCGGGAACCAACCCAAACGAGTCGCTGGCCGATTTGGTGCTCCGCCGAATGGGGAAAAGCTTCTTGAAGTACGCCATTGATCCGTTTATCCTGGGTGTTTATTCAGGCGATCCAAGTAAACTGATTGTGAAATATGCTTTGCCGAAACTCTACAATCTGGAGCAAAATTACGGTAGTTTTATTGGTGGAGCCATCAAAAAAAGCAAAGAGCCCAAAACCGATTGGGACAAAAAAGCCACCAAGGAGGTTTTCTCGCTTCGGGGAGGTTTAAAATCTTTGGTCAATGCTTTGGGTGAGCAGATTGGAGCCGACCGCTTTCACCTCAATCAAAAGAATTTAACGGTTGAATATTCTGAAGGGAAATACCAGATTACGGATGCTGCCGGGCAGACTTTCGAATTCGACAAGCTTATTTCAACGGTTGGCGGATATGCCTTGCGGCAGCTGTTCCCGTTTTTGCCTGCTGATAAACTGGCTCAAATTGAAGCGATGAAATACGCCCGTGTGGTGCAGGTTTCAGTTGGTTTTAAAAAGTGGGAAGGTATGCCAATCAAAGCTTTTGGCGGCTTAATTCCTTTTCACGAAAACCGCGATATTTTGGGCGTTTTGTTTCTTTCTTCATTTCTGAAGGGGCGGGCCCCGGAAGGTGGAGCGCTGTTGTCTACTTTTTTAGGCGGAGTTCGGAAACCCAAAATGGTTGATCTGCCGGACGATGAAATTAAGGCGTTGGTTGAAAAAGAGCTAAAAAGTATGCTGGGGCTAACAAAATGGCAACCTGATTTGTTGGTTATTAATCGTTATCAGCACGCTATTCCGCAGTACGGCATCGAATCAGCCGGGCGCTTGCAGGCGATTGCCGAGTTGGAAGCTGAGTTTCCGGGTTTGCTGTTGGGAGGCAATATTCGCGATGGAATCGGGATGGCCGACCGGATCAAACAAGGTAGAAACCTGGCGGACAGCGTGACCGACTAGCGATAATCAAGTATTCTCGAGAAATCGGGACTCCCTCCGGTCGCAAGTATCGAGCATCATCAAGTATCAAATATCAAGCATCAAGCATTCATGAGAAATAATCAAGTAGCATCGGCTTACCGAAACCTTCAGCAACAAATTTGTCAAGCATTGGAAACAGCCGATGGAAAAGCTGTTTTTAAAACCGATCATTGGGAAAAGGCTATTGGACATGGGTTTACCATGGTTTTAACCGAAGGCGATGCCATTGAAAAGGCGGCGGTTAATTTTTCGGCTGTAGGTGGACCGGTGAGCGACCGTATGCGAAAGGCCCTTCATATTGATGAAGGCGAAGATTATTTTGCGACGGGCATTTCGTCCATCATTCACCCCAACAATCCCCATGTGCCCATTACCCACATGAATGTACGCTACTTCGAGCTGAGTTCTGGGAAAGCCTGGTTTGGTGGTGGCATCGATTTAACGCCACACTATGTTGATGTGGAAGAAGCCCGTTGGTTTCATCAGCAATTGAAAGCGGTTTGCGACCGGTTTGATGTTTCTTTTTATCCGGAGTATAAAGTTTGGGCCGATGACTATTTCTATTTGCCGCACCGGGAGGAAACGCGCGGCGTAGGCGGGATCTTTTTCGACCACCAGGATGGAACCGACGAAGTGAATTTCGATAAGTTTTTTGCGTTCACCCAAGCATTGGCCGAAGCGTATCCGCGAATTTACGTGGCACTAATGAGCCGCAACCGCAAGCGTGCTTTTTCGGAGCAGGAAAAACAATGGCAAACCCTGCGAAGGGGCCGCTACGTAGAGTTTAATCTGCTTTACGACCGGGGGACCAAATTTGGTTTGGAGTCGAACGGGCGGACGGAATCCATCTTTTTAAGTATGCCGCCCATGGCTTCGTGGACTTACGATTTTCAGCCAGAAAAAGGATCGCGGGAGGAAGAAACGCTGAGCTTGTTAAAAAAGGATATCGACTGGATTCATGCCCAAAATTGAACAAGCCCGGCTCCTCGCTGTTCCGATCTTTTAAAGTACAGCAATCATGCACCAAAGAATTATTCAAACATCGAATTTAAAATCTATTTTTCTGATCCGC
Source organism: Sunxiuqinia dokdonensis (assembly GCF_001270965.1). Classification (GTDB taxonomy): domain Bacteria; phylum Bacteroidota; class Bacteroidia; order Bacteroidales; family Prolixibacteraceae; genus Sunxiuqinia; species Sunxiuqinia dokdonensis. Next base: position 20,229 of record NZ_LGIA01000079.1, read on the forward strand.
CTGATGGTTGGCGTCGTTTTCTTATCCGAAGGTATTCAGAAATTTCTGTTTCCAGCCATCCGGGGAGCCGGGCGCTTTGAAAAGGTTGGACTTCCATCTCCGGAATTTTTAGGCGCTTTTGTGGGTGGTTTCGAAGTCGTTTGTGGCTTGCTGGTTTTAATTGGCTTGTACACGCGCTTGGCTGGTATTCCTTTGCTCATCATTATGCTGGTGGCTATTTCCACAACCAAAGTCGATATTTTGATGGACGACGGTTTTTGGGTGATGATGCATGCCGCCCGAACCGATTACGCCATGCTTTTGGCAAGCCTTTTTCTGATCATCAAAGGGGCAGGGCCCTGTTCGGTAGATTGGCAGATTGGAAAATAAGAGGTTTAGCTAATTTTCAAAAAAAAAGAGGCTGTCCAATAACTCTGTTCTACTCCTGTTCTTACTCTGTGAAACTCTGTGGTAAAAGATAAATAACAGAACCACAGAGTTGCACAAAGTTTTACACGGAGAACACAGCGTCAAGCAAGATTCACGACCTAACTTTTTGGACTGCCTTTCTTGATTCAACGATTGGAGAATTTCTTATTCGTTAAACCAGCTATCAACCAGTGTTTTGTGTTCGTTGTACCAGTTCAGGGCGGCTTCTTCTTCGTTGCCTGCATTTTCTTCAATGGCCAGCATTAATGAACCGAGGTTGTCGTCATTCATTTTAAAATTGCTGAAGAAAGTCGCCAGCTCGGGATTGGCTTCGGCCCATCCGTTGGTGGCAATCACTGAAATTGTTTCGGCAGCACCCATCGTTCCTTTGGGATCTTCAAGGATTTTCAGGTCGTAGCGTGCAAATTTGGTGTGAGGCTTCCACCCGGTCACAACGACTGCTTCTTCTTTGTCGTAGGCTCTTTTGAGTGAGGCCAGCATACCAGCTTCGCTTGAAGTGACCAGTTCGTAGTCGAGATTGTATTCATCGATTACTTTTTCCGTGACACTCATAATGCCTGCTCCGGGGTTGATTCCGACAATTTTACCTTCAAACTGGCCTTTGGCACTATTCAGTTCATCGATGGAATTGATCTCGACGTATTGCGGAACGACCAACCCCAGTAGGCCTTCTTCGTAAACGACGCCCAGCCGCTCTACCTGGTCACCAAATTTTTCCATATATGGCTCGTGGGTGATCGGTTCCCAGACTTCCATAAATACGTCGGCATCGCCTTTGGCAACCGCGGCAAATACCGGAGCTACGTCGGCGTTAACCAATTCAACTTCGTATCCTTTCTGCTCCAGCACGGCTTTGGCCAGGTGCGTATTGGCAATACACTCAATCCAGTTTACCATCGCAATGGTCACCTCTTTGTTTGTTTCTTCTGTGTCGCTTTTTTTGCTTCCGCCACCGCAGCTTGTTAAAAAGACTGCTAATATCAAACTAAATCCTACTAAAATGTTTCGTTTCATCTTATTCATTTTTTTGTTTATTTCCTAAATTCTGTGTGATCCGGTCGAGGATGATCGCCAGTAACACAACGGCGAGTCCGCTTTCAAATCCCAGACCGATTCGTAATTGACTAATCCCTTGCAGTACAATTTCGCCCAAGCCTTTGGCGCCAATCATACTGGCAATAACGACCATGGAAAGCGACATCATGATGGTTTGGTTGACTCCGGCCAGAATGGTTGGCATGGCCAGGGGCAATTGTACTTTGACGAGCAGTTGCCGCGGAGTTGCGCCAAACGCTTTGGTGGCTTCCACAATGTCTTCGGGCACTTGCTGTATTCCGAGCGAAGTGAGCCGGACAACCGGAGGCATTGCAAAGATGATGGTGGCAAATGCCCCCGGGACTGTTCCCAGTCCGAAGAACAGCACCGCCGGAATCAGGTAAACGAACGCTGGCATGGTTTGCATAAAGTCGAGAATGGGCCGGATAATGCTGTTGGCTGTTTTGTTTTTTGCACTCCAGATTCCCAGCGGAATACCAATGGCCAGCGCAATGATAGCCGAAGCCAACACCAATGAAAAGGTTTGCATGGTTTCTTCCCAAAAACCGGTAAAGTAGATAAACACCAAGCCGACCAAGGTGAGTATGGCATTTTTACGCCCTGCTTTCCACAGTGCCAATCCGGTAAAAAGGGCGATGGTCACATAAAAAGGCAGGCCAATCCAGACACTTTCAATGACCTGAATCAAAGAGCTCATACCGGTGTTGATGGCATCAAACATTCCGGAAAAATTGTCCGTAAGCCAGTTAACGCCATCTTCAATATATTGTCCTATAATCATAATTCAATTGCCTTTTGGATGATCTCATTAATTTCTTCCTTATCCTTACCTGTCGTTTCTGCGATCAGAGAAGTGGGTGTCACCAAACCCAACAGGTGATTATCTTCATTGACCACCGGAATGGGTAAGTTAGTTTTACTAAGCAGCGGAAGCATATCTTCCACGGTCGCATCCGGGTTTACCGTCATCACCGAATCCCGAATGATGGATTCAATGGTTTTGATCTCTTTCTTTTTTAGCTCCACCACATCTTCAATTTTGACAAATCCCAGAAAGGTCCGGTTCGTGCGTACCACCGGCAGCGAAGTCACTCCGATATCACGCATAGTGCGCAAAACCACTGCCGGACCATCTTTTTTCAATCGCGCCAGTTTGGGCTTTTTAAATAGGATGGTGCCTGCGGTAACAATCTTGCTGCGGTCCACATTTTCAACAAATGACTTCACGTAATCATCGGCCGGATTGGTAATGATTTCTTCGGAATTACCTACTTGTACGATAACGCCATCTTTCATGATTGCAATGCGGTCGCCCAACTTGATGGCTTCTTCCAAATCGTGGGTAATGAAGAGAATGGTTTTTTGCATTTTCTCCTGAAGCAACAACAGCTCATCCTGCATTTGCGAACGAATCAGTGGGTCGAGTGCTGAGAAAGCTTCATCCATTAGCAGCACTTCCGGCGTATTGGCCAGTCCGCGGGCCAATCCCACGCGTTGTTGCATACCGCCCGATAGCTCACTCACTTTCTGGTTTTCGTAGCCTTTCAGTCCAACCAGTTCGATGGTTTCTTCGGCTTTTTTGTCGCGTTCGGCGCGATCAATACCTTGAAGCTCGAGGCCAAAGGCCACATTGCTGAGCACTGTGCGATGGGGAAGTAGCCCAAAATGCTGGAAAACCATAGCCAATTCCGTGCGCCGAATGTTGAGCAGTTCCTTGTCTGACATGCGGGTAATCTCTTCATCGTTAATGAATATTTTCCCCGTAGTGGGTTCGATAAGGCGGTTGATACAACGGAGTAAGGTCGATTTTCCACTACCTGAAAGCCCCATAATCACAAAGATCTCGCCTTCGTTGATGGTCAGGTTGGCATCCCGAACTGCAACATTACATCCGGTAGCTTCTAGTATTTCAGCCTTAGTTTTGCCTTGATCAAGCATTTTTAAGGCTTTCGATTTTCCCTTCCCGAAAACCAGCGAAAGCTTCTCAATTTTTATTTTTTCCATATTTTTCTGTTAAAAGTAGTAGCCGATGTTGATGTTGAAACGCTTCATCCAATCCGCATCGTTGTCGCCAACTCCCAATCCTTCGCCAAACGTAGCGCTTAACCAGGGTTGATTTTTCCCCATCGCGTAGTCGATATAGGTATAGACAGGCCCGGCTGAAATGAGGATTCCCGGAATCAGATGATGCATGTCGGCATAATCATCGTTCACTTTATCGACGAATGTGTAGTCCACATAGGCTTGCACGCTGTTGATCGGGCCAAAGTCAACCGGGAAGCTTTTGGCTATTCCAACGGCATAGGCGTTGGCTTTGGCAGCCACATCGTAAGGCGAGCCATAGGCGCCCATTTGAATGATGTCGAGCGACTGCCCGTTGTCAGCTTTCGCTTGATAATTATAATTGATGTAAGTTCCTTTAAAATTCCAGCCTTTGCCCCAGTCGGCCAACAGGTGGGCTGCAAAAGCTGTACTGGTTTCGGCTTCGTCGAGCACACTGTTGTAGATGCCGCCCACTTGACCCGACAAGCCGACCTCTACTTGTTCGCTGATGTGATAGGCAGCCCGGACATTCAACTGGTTCAACTCGCGGATATGTGCATCGACTGTCGAACTACCGATTTTTCCTACTCCAGGGGTAATATCATACGAATATCGTCCCGGTCCGCTGGCACCGTAAGTGACTGCTCCGCCAGCTGTTGGTCCCTCTGGTTCGGCTTGACGGTAATAGGCAAAACTCAGGTCCAGCTTTTCAATCCCGGTGTAGTCAAACTTGATTCCCATGTCGTAATCGTCTTCCAGTCCAAAATAGTACTGTCCCTGAAACCACCACGAGTGCGACGCGTATTTCGTAATCCCAAAAGGAACCTGGCTAACGCCCAATTTCATATAAAGGTTTTCGTTGAATTCGTAGCCCAAGTAGCCATGATGGATAAAATGGGTCCCGAAAGTGGGGTAGAAGCGGTATTCGAAACTTAGGTCAATTCCACCGGCTGAGCCATCCACGTTTAACCGCCAGGTGTCCCAGGTAAATTCGGGCTGGGTTTTATTTTCTACCCAGCTTTTTGAAAACATGTTGAAGCGCACGGCGCCACCAACTTTAAAGTAGTTTTCTTGCTCCTGAGCTAAGGCCGATAAACTAAAGGTAAACAGGCACACAAATAAAGCACTTCGCTTGATTGTTGTCTTAAGTGAATTCTTCATAATGGTTGATCAATAAGATTTTTGATTTTTATACAATAATACTCCGTTGAAATCGTTGCAGGTTGTTTCTGTAGGACAAAAGTATAAAAAATAACAGTTTTTCAAACGATGCGAGACCGTGCGTGTTATTGGATCGGAGTTTGAATTCCCTTATTTTCCTGGCTATTTAAGTAGATTGATGCCAGGGGTACAGTGGAATAGGCGCATTGATCATCAAATTGATCCATGATTTTAGATTCTGTAGGTCGAATGATCTGAATTGATGGAACAGTAAGTTTAATCTAAATTTTACATTTATAAAGATTGATCTTATACGAACAATCTTTTAGAGTTTCCTTAATGTGATTTTTCGGAATTCAACTTCGGCACCTTCGGCTTGAACGGCAAGCTGACCACTTTGTGCGGTGCAGTTAAAGCCAGCGTTAACCAGGTCGCCGTTCACCCAAACATGAATGCTGTCGGCCTGGCATTTGATAGTCATTTGATTCCATTCGCCCAGTGGTTTTTCCGAGTCATCGGTCAGGTTTTTAATCCGGCGTTCTTTTCCTTCGGTAATGCCCCAGTTTTCTTTTGGGCCACGCCGGCTTTCCATATCCGGAACGGTAATGTCTTCAACAATACACCAGAAATCGCCGGCATCGCCATGCTGCATCTGTACTTCCAACGATTGAGGAAACATGCTGTACAAAGCCCGCGGCGTTGAAGCATGAACCAATACACCGCAGTTTCCGGGTTCGCCGGCAAACCGGTATTCCACTTCCAGCGTGTAATCGGAATATTCTGCATCGCTGATCAGGTGGCCACGTGGTTCGCCCAGGCTGACCAGCAACCCATCGCGAACGATAAACGGAGCGGGAGCGTCCGGGTTTTCATCCATCGCTGGCACATCCATATGCCAGCCGCTAAGGTCTTTCCCGTTAAACAGCTCATGCGACTGCTTGCAGGAAGATAAAACAGCAATCAAAAGAATTAGGCTTAATGTTCTCATCGGGTTTTTCATGTTGATAGCCAATTTAGTAATTCTTACTGAATAATGAACTCTGAAAAACAAGGTCGACTTCCGACGGCCAGAGCTGATCTTTCAAACCAGGGTTTTTGCTATTGGCTTTCGCTGCTACTGCTTTTTCTGAGTTTTGTCCTCCGGATATTCAATGCGGACATGATAAATATTCATCAGTTTTTCCAGAATGGTTTCTTTCACAATCCGTATTTCACGCAAGGTTAGATCTGCATTGTCAAGTTGTCCGGTATCAATTTTGTCTTGCACAATTTTTTCAATCAGAGCCCGGAGGTTTTCCAACGATTTTTCTTTCATGGCGCGGGCTGCTGCTTCAATGCCATCAATCAGCATAACGACGCTGGTTTCTTTGTTTTTTGGTGGCGGTCCGGGATAAGTAAATTCCTTGGGATCGACTTCTTCGTCGGGGTGCTCATTTTTATAAGTCGTATAAAAATATTTGGCTTGCGAAGTTCCGTGGTGGCTGCTAATAAACTCAATGAGTACTTCAGGAAGTTTGTTGCGGCGGGCAATTTTTACACCGCGCGTAACATGATCGATAATGATTTTTGCGCTTTCCTTGTTGTCCAGCTTGCTGTGTGGGCTCATGCCTGCTGCTTGGTTTTCGATGAAATAAGCTGGCTGGTTGGTTTTCCCAATATCGTGGTACAACGCGCCGGCGCGAACCAAAAACGGGTTGCCGCCAATACGCAGGATGACTTCTTCGGCCAGATTGGCAATTTGGATGGAGTGTTGAAACGTGCCGGGCGCTTCCTGAGCCAGCTTTCTGAGCAGGGGCTGGTTTGTGTCAGAAAGCTCAATGAGTGTGACATCGGATACAAAGCCAAACAGCTTCTCAAAAATATAGATCAATGGATAGGCCAGCAAGATCAGCAGGGCATTGCCACCAAACCACTCCAGCTCTCGCCAGGGGATGGAGGCGATGTTGCCTTCCTGAATCATGGATAAGGCCAGAAAAACCACCGAGTAGCTGATGAAGACCCACAAGGCGGTTAAAACCAGGTGCGAACGGCGGTGAAGTTTGTCGAGGCTAAATACGGCAATGATTCCGGCCACCTGATTCATGAAAATATATTCGAAATTGTTTGGCGCAAAATAGCCGATTAAAAGTGTGGTGACCAGCAAGGTGAATATGGCCGTACGCGAATCGAAGAAAATGCGCAGCAGGATGGGCAGAATAGCCACGGGCACCAGGTACAGGTTCATAAAATCACGGTCGTTTACAAAACGCGAGGTAAAAACCATCAACACAATCATAATGAGAATAAAACTCAGGCGGCGCTTTTGCTTGAATATTTCGGGGCGGAAATAATACAGGTAGAAAATCAGGATCAGTAAACAGGAAATAATCAGAATGAGTTTTCCCAGGATAAGTAAATAGCGTTCAATGTCTTGACCCCGTTTGGTTTCGTAACTTTTTTTCAGCGATTCTAAAATCAGGTATTTATCGGGCGTCACAATATCGCCTTTAAAAATAATCCGTTCTCCGGTTTGAACCATGCCTTGGGTAATGGACACTTCATCCAGTTGTTTTTGCAATTCGCTGTTGTTAAACACCTCGTCGTAAACAACATTGGGAACAATATAATCGCTCAGGTTCACGGACTGGTTGAAGGTTTCAAAGTCGCTGCCCAGGGTGTTTTTTACCGTGTCGCTAAGAAGTTGATAAGCTGATTTCAGCGTCAAAAGTTGGTTCATCGGTTTTCGTATGGCCAACTTGTCTATTATGAGAATGACTTCTTGCTTACCGCGCAAGCTCAAATGGTTTTCGGGAGCCTGCTCAATCAAACCTGTGTCATATAGTTCGGCCAAAAAATTCTTCAAATCCTGAACTGCCTCGGGTTCAATTTCGTGCTGATTGAGCAAGTTTTCCAGGTTATTGGATTGTGCAATGCGCTGTAGCGTATCGACTTTTAGGTAAGGAATATACTGGCTTCTTACGGAGTCTTGTTCGAGTTTTACTTCCTCATCGGCCTTTAAAATGGCAAAATTGAAAGGTGCAACCAAAGTTTCGTGGCGCCACGGTGCATTTTTCTGAAATTCATACTTAAACCGGCTCTCTCCGGGAATAATCAGATACAGCAGAAAAACGGTTGCAAAAAATGCAAATGCAATGTAAAAAAAATGGTAGTAGCGGGCCAGTCGCGTTAATAACTTTTTCATAAATACCTTTTTAAAGACTTTCCAATAGCATTCAAAACTAGTCTTGAAGTTCTATATTTGAAGAATTAAAAATAACAATTTCTTTCGTGAAACACGCCATGCCATTCGATTTCTGAGGCTATTGAAACAGAACAGACTTCGGATTAGCGGTTTACCGTTTCAGTTTGAAATGTAATTGAGAAAGCAGATGAACTACGGGATTTCCGGATTAAGCATCATACCGCTGCGCAAAGACCCCTCAGAAAGAAGCGAAATGACCAGCCAGCTATTGTTTGGCGAGCACTTCGAAGTACACGAGCAATTTATGGGTTGGTGCCGGATTACCTCGGCCTACGATGGCTACCAAGGCTGGGTTGATCAGAAAATGATCACCGAATTGACGGATCGCATTTATCAGAAGATTGTCGGTGCTCCCTTTGCCGTTTGTACCGATATTTTTAACCTGATTCCGTTGAACGGCGAACAAAATATGATGATTGTTGCCGGAAGCACCCTGCCATGCTGGCGTCCGTACAAAAAGGAATTTTCAATCAATCGCGACGTGTACCAAATGACTGGTAATTATATGTACCACCAGCCGGCAGACGTGCGCAAGTTCATTATTCAACAGGCCTTGATGTATTTCAATGTGCCCTATTTGTGGGGGGGACGGTCGCCGTTTGGGGTCGATTGTTCGGGCTTGGTCCAGGTGATTTACAAACAGGCCGGAATAAAAATCCCACGTGATACCAGCCAGCAAGTGCATGCAGGAACTGCATTTTCGTTTGTGGAAGAAGCGCAACCTGGTGATTTGGCTTTTTTTGATGACGAAGAAGGAAACATTATTCATGTTGGCATTATTTGGGAAAAGAATAAGATTATTCACGCCTCTGGAAAAGTACGCATCGATAATGTCGACCAGTTTGGTATTTTCAATATCGAAACCAAGCGCTATTCGCACAAAATGCGTGTGATGAAACGGATCATCGGGTAACCTGAAAAAAGGAGCTGTCCTCGTCGGCTCAATATTTATTGGATCAACAAAAATCAATTTCTATGCAAGAATCGAAGAAATATACTTATGCGTATCCGAGGCCGGCGGTAACAACCGATGCCATTATTTTGAAAAAAGGCACTGCGGAAATTTTGTTGATCCGGCGGGCCAAAGACCCGTTTAAAAACCGCTGGGCCTTACCCGGTGGATTCATCGAAATGGATGAGGTGCTTGAGGTGGCCTGCAAGCGGGAATTAAAGGAAGAAACCGGGCTGACAATAGAAAAGCTGGAGCAGTTTCAGGTTTACGATGCGGTGGATCGTGATCCGCGCGGGCGAACGCTGTCGGTTATTTTCTATGGTTTTGTTGAAAAGGATGCGCAAGTGAAAGGTGGCGACGATGCCGCTGAAGCCGCTTGGTTCAGAATGGAACATTTGCCGGAGCTGGCTTTCGACCATGCCGACATCATTCTCGACTTTCTACGACTGCTTGGTCAGTCGCGCTGAATACTCTCCAGTAAAATCGCGTAGCTTTCTGATCCACAATTGAACAGCAGGTCCATGCAGCTCAGGTTGGGCGTAAATCCAAACTTGTCGTCAAAAACCTGCGTGTAGGTTTTTGGTTTGAAGAAAGGGTCGGGCAGAGCTTTTTGTGGTTTGGGATGAATGGCTTCGCGGAAATTTAGACAATTGGCGGGGACTACTTCAAAATCCGGCGTTCGTTTAATGTTTGGTTCCATTTCCAGGATATCCAAAACTGTGTCCAGAATTTTCTGATTAAAATCAAATAAAAAATCGAATTGCTGCTCAAAAAATAGACGAAAATCATCCTGCAGTACCTCAAAAAACGGCGAACTTTGGTAGGCCGACACAATGGCTTGCCAATGGATATGCTGCCAATTGGTGTCGTATGAAATCCGAATATCTTTGATTTGCTGCTTTTGGCTACGTCCCTTTTCAACGGGAATGATCAGTGATTCCGGCCCATTCGCTGCCAATATCACCGTTCGGTTACGAAAGGTTTGTTTCGTAAAGTTTTCAGCTGTCTCAATCCAGACGGTCTGGTGACTAAGAAATTTTGAGAGGTACTGAATAGGCGGAAAATAAGCTGTACTCAGCAGAATATCCTGATCAGTCATGCCGGCTACTCTTTAAAAAAGCTGTTGTCATCGCCTCCCTCATCGGTCATTTCAATCCCTTCGATGTGCGTTTTTTCCGGCGCTGGCACCTGCAGTATTTCCAACTCTTTGATTTTCTTTTGCTTCTCTTTAAGCTGCCCCTTCAGTTTCCACATTTTCGGATAGGCGAAAGATAAGGCCAAAATAGCGCCCAATATAATACAGATAATGAGGGTGAGAACGAGTGGAATATCCGTGATTTTCCAGAAGAAAACGTTAAGCGTGATGAGCACGGTGTTTTGTAAGGTAAAAATGACCAGTAACAAGGCCAGAATCAATAAAACGATTATTCCTGCTGACATATGAATTTGTTTTGAGGGAAATTAATAAAAAAAAGGATGCCGAAGCAAATCTTCAGAATCCTTTTTTCAGATTGTTCGTGCTTTGGTTAATGAACCACGTTGAATAACCTGTTCCAACGAATATTGTTTGGCAAGCCTTTTTCCTTATCCAGCGACAGCCAGATGAAAACGGCTTTTCCAACAACATGATCTTCAGGTACAAATCCCCAGTAGCGTGAGTCGGCTGAGTTGTGGCGGTTGTCACCCATCATCCAGTAGTAATCCATATCGAAGGTGTAGTTGTCGGTTGCTACGCCGTCAACATAAATGGTGCTGTCTTTCACCTCCAATTCGTGGTCTTCGTAAAGATCGATGATGCGCTCGTAAAGCGGCAGCGTTTCCATGTTCAGGTTTACTGTTTCTCCCTTTTTTGGAACCGTCAGCGGGCCAAAGTTATCCACGTTCCACTGGTAATTCGAATCGTGAGGGAAGATATTCTGGTCCCAATTGCCGGCAGGCATGTTTACCCGTTTTATGGAGGTCACATTGTTCAGCTTTTCCAGTTCCGTCACATATTCATCGGTCAGCGGATACAGGTATTGCGAACCCGAGAACACCTGTTGATCGGCACGTGAAATGCCAATCTTTTCGAGCGTTCGCTTGTTGATTGGTGTTCCGTTAGTGGTGATGATGTAATCGTATTGCACACCCGGAAAATCTTCCTGTGGCGAGCCGTTCACATAAAGTTCACCGTCTTTCAGCTCCAGTACATCACCTGGCGTACCCACGCAACGTTTGATGTAATTTTCGCGCTTGTCGACTGGGCGGCTGATAATTTTGCCAAACGTTCGTTGGTCGCTCCAAATCCGGTCGCGCCCGTACGAGCGGATTAACTGGTAGTAATCCTGGGTTGGCATGTTCATGGCCACCGTGTCGCCATGCGGAAAGTTAAAGACCACCACATCGTTCAGTTCAACATCGCCAAAGCCCGCCATACGTTTGTACGGGTTTTGAATCCATTCAACATATGATTTCCGGGTAGTGGAAAGGGGCATGGTGTGGTGAACAAACGGAAATGACAGCGGGGTATTGGGTAGTTTTGGGCCATACGCGGTTTTGCTTACGAACAGAAAATCGCCAACCAGCATCGATTTTTCCATCGAGGAGGTGGGAATCGTATAAGCTTCAATAAAAAACATGCGGATGAAAGTGGCTGCGATTACCGCAAAAATAATGGCATCCACCCACTCAACGACTTTTGTTTGTTTGCCATCTGGCGGATTCTTCTTTTTCCAGAAGGCCCAATGTACTTTTTTGGTGACATACATGTCGAAAATAACTGGCAGCCCGATAAACCACCAGTAGCTTTCCATCCAGATGACCCAAAGACTGTATATCAGGGCAACTACGATGAACTTGAACCATTTGTTCGTCAATATTTCTCTCATTGATTTGGCGTGTATTATAAATTTAACAGATCATTCATCGTAACCAGGCCTTTTTTTCCCACACTGAATTCAGCAGCCAAAACAGCTCCCAAGGCAAAACCGTGACGGCTTTTTGCACTGTGCTCAATTTCAATGTAGTCAATGTCTGATTCGTATTTGATGCGGTGGATTCCAGGAACATCGCCTTCGCGGATGGCCTCAATATGCATTTCCTCATCGCTTTTGGGGGTGTCCAGCGTCCAGCTTTTTTTGGCCGGATGTGCTTCAAATAAATCCTCGGCCAGGGTGATGGCAGTTCCACTCGGAGCATCCAATTTTTTGGTGTGGTGCACTTCTTCCATGCTGATGTCGTACTCCGGACGATTTTTCATCAGTTCGGCCAGTTTTTTATTCAGCGCGAAAAACAGGTTCACTCCCAAACTAAAATTGGAAGCATAAAAGAAGGTGCCGTCATGTTTTTTCATATCGGCAACAATTTCCGCTTTTTGGTCCAACCAGCCAGTTGTGCCACTCACAACCGGTACTCCGGCTGAAAAACAGGTTTTATAATTAGCGGGTGCCGAAGCCGGAATGGTAAATTCAATGGCGACATCTGCGCTCTTGAGATTTTCTTCGGTCAAATCGTGTTGGTTGTCCACGTCAATGGTCAAAACAATCTCGTGCCCGCGCTCTTTCGCGATGGCTTCAATGGCTTGTCCCATTCTTCCGTAACCAATAAGTGCTATTTTCATCAGTAAGTAATTTGTTTTTTTAATGGTCTGATGGAACTCACATGTTGCTGAAAATTATTTTCATTCGTGTTTGTGTGTGGAGCAA
>NZ_LGIA01000080.1 GCF_001270965.1 Sunxiuqinia dokdonensis
AAACGACAACAAAATACAATAAGGACTCATGGGTATCTACAAAAAGAAAACACACACCATAGCAGGCCCATAGCGGCGACGGGGATCAGTCCAACTATATTTTATCCATTATTTGAATCCGCTTTTTCCAAATAACGAATCATTCCAATTTTATTTCTAAATTTAACAGCAGTTTATCTGAACAATGGATAAAATACTAGAACGTTGTAAGCCATATTGAAAATGGCCAATTTTATAAATGAGTTGAGTAACAATTACGACTAATTTTAATTGAACATGAAATATAGAAAAGAAATCGTAAAACTGATTTTGATAGCAATTCCTTTGATTGGCTTTATTGCCTATGGATTTATTGTAGTAAATAAGGAGAATAAAAAATTAGAAAAAGACCCTGCTCACACTTATGGAATAATCATAAAAAAATACATTGGGGCAAAAGCAAGAGATTATGTGAAGTACGAATATAAGATAAATGGACAGATTTATCTGGGGGATAAAAATTATATGCCTCATAAAGAATTAATAAGAATAGGAGATACATGTGAAGTTATTTATGCGAAATCTGACCCCGAAATATCAAAATTAATTGAGAACGATGACGGAACAATAAAAATAAGAAAGTCAAATGAACTAAAGGGTTTTAATTTAAAATAAAATACGGCTTACAACAAATTGTATATGGCAGGCGGGGGTTTTAG
>NZ_LGIA01000081.1 GCF_001270965.1 Sunxiuqinia dokdonensis
TTCAATACCCAACATTTTACTTGTCGCTTTTCAATGGTGCCACGCAGGTGATGGATGCCACCAAAGAAACGGTTTAAATCCTCCAGCATGAGCTCCCCGGCCTGTGCTTTTAATGCGGAGGGAACGATTAGCTCGTAGCAATAATACTTATCGCGGGCAGCAGGCATGTAGGCCGATACCTTTGGCGGCGGCAGCACTTCCTGTTTATCGAACTCCAACATACACCGGTTGGGATGCGCCAAAACCGGATTCCCCATCTGCCGCACTGCTCCCCGATACAATTGCAGAACATTACCGTTCAATGCCCTGATTTTATATCGGTTCAGGCTATCAGTATATACCCCTCCGCCACCGATCCCGTCCAGGTAGCCGGTGATTACCGAGTGGTACTTCAAATCGCCTGCCTGCCCGCCATTACCATCAACCAGTAACGGTTTGGTCAGGTCGTAGTCAAAATTGCTTTTCTTTTCGGCCAGTGGTGTGGCGTTGGGCGAAAACCGGTCCCGGATGTTCTCGGCGGTGACTTCCGCTTCGCCGGTGATGGCCACCACTTTCCCGTCCCTGATCCACACCTCGTGGGGAACATGGTTGTGGGGAAACAGTTCCGAAAGGGTTGTGTCTCCCGTTACCGAGGGCAGGCTGACCTTGCGGGCAGCAAAGAATTTGGCAATCGCGGCTTTGTCCTGCGAAGTGACCATCAGGATTTGAAGCTGCCCATCGAACTCGCGCTGGAGCAGTTCGAGCCGCGGGATGGCTTCAATGCACGGGTGGCACCAGGTAGCCCAAAAGTCCAGGATCAGCAGCTTGCCTTCGAAATCCGAAAGGCGGGCCGTTTCTCCGGGGTAGTTGAGCACATCCTTAAGCAGAAGATCAGGAACCGGGTCACCCGGCTTTAAGGGACCAGACTGGGCCTGTTCGGGCGGGCTGCAATGCACAAAATGCAAAAGCATGCCTGCTGTAAACAGGATTAATAGTATTGGAATCTTGGTTTTGTTTCTCATCATTTTTAGGTTTTGGTTTCGTAAAAAGAAGATTGAACACAAAGACGCGAAGCCGCAAAAATCTTGTTATCCGGTAAATGTCTAAAGGCCTTCGTGAGTTCGTGCCTTCTCACCCTCACGCTCTCTCACCCTCTCATCTTCTCGCCAAGAGAAAAGGCATGGCAAGGCCATGAAGCAGAAAATAGCATTCATACTTTTACAATTTTGTGTTTGTGTAACCTGAGGTTTGGTGTTCCCCCAAAACCCCAGGGTTTCGGAAAACCCTGAAGGTTTACATACGGGGGTATTGATAGATGCAGCCCGTGAGTTTACGGAGCATGTCGGGGAAATAAAAAGCGTTTAAAACGAGGCATAATACATTCGTTTTTGGGGTTAATATCGGTTTGAAACCGCGCTATGTTTGTATCCTGCTTATTGTAAGTTCACATGTGGGATTCTCTTCAAAGGAAATAAGATTGGAAGAGTTGATAAAAATAATGCGGCTTAT
>NZ_LGIA01000082.1 GCF_001270965.1 Sunxiuqinia dokdonensis
GTGAGTGAAGCCCTCACTGGTAAGTTCAGGCCGGGTACCAGTCAGCATGAAAGGATAAGATAAGGATGGCACCTAACGGTTGCCGGACTGGCCAGCTGGGGGCAGCGTTCTGGCTGCTGGTACTGTTTACTGATTACTTCGTCCTGATCCTTCCGCCCCGATGGACATCGGGACACCTTCCCTAAAAAAAAGGGAAGGAAGACCAACCACTGGCTTTGCCCGGTGCCATCCGGGTGCGGCGGTTTCCGAACTGCGATTCAAAGACTCGCTTAACCCATGCTTTGAGCTCTGGAAAGGTCGATTGTAAAGCCCGTTGAATCCGAACCAGCTTGGGTGTAGTTTGATGGTCGTTACAAACAGCCTGCTCCGACCAATCGGGGACTGTCAGCGAACCCCTGGCTACCGCTGCGCTCAAACGGGGGGTATCCGGAGAAGATTATGCTTTATAACAGCTAAAGCCAGAGGTTACTTTTTAAAAGAAATCGGAATTAACCCGTAGTGAGTATTCTTATGCCGCCCCACGCTTGTGCTTTAAAGATTGGTAGGGATTAATGAAATGGAAAATATTACTGATGTTTGACCGGAGCATCTTCTGGACGCTTCCAAAGGTCGGCATTGTTCGTTCTATTTATTAATTTTTAATTTTTTTAGCATGAAGCGTAAGTTTAATTGTGGTGCGTTGCCCATGTTGGTAGCAGCACTCACGTTGGTAGAAAATCTTGAGTCAGAAAAAGCAGCGTTTGTTGCCGAAAGTCCGGTGTGGGATGATCCCTATACGGCGAACTTCCGGGCTGCGATTGAATTGCTTTTGACGGAAGTGTATGGTATCAATCAGAAAAGTGAGCTACGGGCGATGACATCGCAGGTGAACCAGTTGGTGGAGGGCTCGATGGAGGATCTGCGGGTGGTCAAGTCGCAAATTGACCGTGGGTTTCGGCAGGATCCGGGTCAACGCGACAGTTTGCTTGAGCGCCTGGGGTACATGGCCCAATGGAAGGCTGCTGTGAAACCAACGCAAGAGGCGGTGATTGGTTTGTTGTTGAGCTTCCGTAACAACCTGGAGGCCGGCATGCGAACCGCGATGGAAGAAAAAGGGGTTTCGCCTGCCCGGATTGACCAGATTTTGACTGCCGGCGATACCCTGAAGCAATTGAATGTGACCCAGGAAAGTTTGAAAGGAACGACCAAGTTGGAAGTGGCACAGGTTAATGCGCAGTTGAACGCGATTTATGATCAGGCGATGGATATTGGTCATCTTGGCCAGAAGCTGTTTCGAAAAGACCCGCTCAAAAAGGATTTGTTTGTGTTTACCAAGCTGATTAAAGCGCAGAGCGGCAGTGCCAAATCGGGCACGCCTGATCCAGAGGGTGCAGCAGTTTAATGCGGCGGGAGGTCGCGTGTTTATGTTGCTGACCGGCAGCAAAAAGTTTATTGGAAACTGGCAACCGCAAGGTGGTTGCTGGTTTTTTTTGGCTTAAACGAATCATCAGCCGGATGTTTGCCACGCCTGGCCGGGAGCGGTCTTCTTGTCGCATGCTGTCGGACGCTTATCGCAAGGGATCCGGTAAATTCCGCAAGCTTCGTCCGTCATTTAGCAAGTTATCCGCATCATTTAGCAGCCGCCCCGCACGATTCCGCAGCCGTCCCGCGCAATTCCGCAGCTTCCCCGCACAATTCCGCAGTTTCCCCGCGCAATGTAGCAGTTGCCCTGCGCAATGTAGCAGTCGCCCCGCACGATTCCGCAGCTTCCCCGCGCAATGTAGCAGTTTCCCCGCACGATTCAGTAAGTTATCCGCGCAATATAGAAGATTTGCCGCGCAATATAGTAAGCTATCCGCATAATATAGCAGACTTGCCGCGCAATATCGCAAGCCTCGCCCGTCTTTTAGCTGGAGGGACTTGGCAGGCTGAAAGGCTCGTCATCCGTGAGGTTTCGGGTTTTTCCGATTCTATCGGGACTCCCTTTGGTCGCGGTTTCGGGTTTTGGGCTGTTGCGTTTGAACCCAGCAAAGGGTGACGCTGTCCTGACCCTTCCGCCCCGATGGACATCGGGACACCTTCCCTTAAAAAAAAGGCAAGGAAGACCAACCACTGGCTTTGCAGGAGCCATCCGGGGGTGGCGGTTTCCGAACTGCGATTCAAAGGCTCGCTTAACCCATGCTTTGAGCTGTGGAACGGTCGATTGTAAAGCCCGTTGAATCCGAACCAGCTTGGGTGTAGTTTGATTGTCGTTACAAATAGCCTGCCCCGGCCAATCGGGGACTGTCAGCGAACCCTTTCCCTAAATTCACGGGGACAGGCTGTTACCGCTGCGCTCAAACGAGGGGAAGTTCGGGCAAAAACAGACCAGCCGGGGTATCATTGAGAGCCGGCGCAACATACCCGGAGGGTTTGTATGTTTATAGAGATCGGGTATGCGGCAGTAGGTGCGACCCCGTCTGGGGTCGAATTCCTTGCAATGCTTGGCGATGCTATAAACATGCGATGCCTCCGGCATCATGAATTGGTCCTTGGTGCTGCTAAAATCAGACGAAGGCGGGCGGGTTGGTGAGCGGTCTTTGTCCTTGGCGAGTCATTTCGCTTGGTAGCCGCCGGGTACTGCGCGGATCCTTTCGTGTGGTGTTCAAAAAGATATGAATTACGATTACCACCCGATACAATCGCACGGGAGCGGGTGATTTTTTAAGGAAAATGTTTGTAAATGTCGGATCGGTTATCGAATGCAGCAAATATAACGGTATTGTTTTCGATGTAGATTCCTATTCGGAATTCTCACAGTCGTATTCGGTAGGTATGCTTGTATCCTTTAAGTTTCTTTAGTGCTGGAATGTCATTTAACGTGGTTGCACTTTGTGTTTTTTCAATGATATCGAGCAGCTTCTTTTTCGTTGATTTATCCGCTGTTTTATTGACTTGTTTCAGAAATTTTTTCGTTATTTCAGTCTTCATCGTGATTCGGATCGAGTGATGAGAGAAATGCTGTTTTTTCATCTTCAACCAATAATCCTGACTCAAGTCCCTCTTGCACGGAATAATACAAACTCATTTCTTCTGCTTCCTGTTCGCTGATTCTTTTTGCCTTGAAATTCAATTTTTTTGCCAGTTCGAGGATCAGTTTGGCATTTGATTCGGAATCCCCTCTTAGAATTATCGTTTCCATAGTATTTTGTTTTGTACAAATATACGGTATTTATTATTGACTTATTTTATTCCGAGGCTCTTGTTTGCTGTGGATATTAGGCGCTACGCGGATTGGTTGGTTTGCCAGTTCTTCATTTGAAAATACGTGCGCCCAATTTTTGAAAAACCACTAAGCGCCGTTTCGATGCTACCGCACGAATCCTTTCGTGTGATGTTTACGATCACCACGCGATACAATCGCGCGGGAGCGGGGGGGAGTTCGGGCTTGTGTGCATAAATTAAATTCGTACTTGC
Source organism: Sunxiuqinia dokdonensis (assembly GCF_001270965.1). Classification (GTDB taxonomy): domain Bacteria; phylum Bacteroidota; class Bacteroidia; order Bacteroidales; family Prolixibacteraceae; genus Sunxiuqinia; species Sunxiuqinia dokdonensis. Next base: position 3,436 of record NZ_LGIA01000082.1, read on the forward strand.
CTTGATCGTTTTATGTTTTTTATGCTCGAATGAGCATGAAGTATTCGCAAGACGTCAATTGTTTTATTGTTAATTTTATAGATGATCAAGTAAGATCCCAAAATTATGTTTCTATAACGTTTGTCTTTTGTCACCAAATGGCGGCACTCTACATGTAGTAGATAATTAGAATCTAAGCTCCACACTTTGCTGTAAATATCGGCTACAAAGCTTTTTGCTGCGCTTTGACCAAACATTTCTTCACCAAACGAATAGACTGAAATGATGTCTAAATCGAATTGCGCAGAGATTCTTACTTCTTTGCTTTCGATTTCAACCATGACTCAAAGTTTTTCATCGATTGTTGAACAGAATGGAATCGATCGTTTTCAGCTTTTTGAATGCCATCTAAGAATTCTTCTTGTGTCAAGGAGCATTTTGGATAGACCCAATTTTTCAAATCACTGTTTTTTACTGATGGTTTTAATTCTTTCATCTGTATATTTTTAATTCATGACAAACTTAAGAAATATCCAGAAGTGAGGCAACATTGTTTTGATGAAGTGGGGGCGGTGAGCGGACCAGGGTGGTGCGGTTTCCGCGATTTGAAGCCTCTGTACACTTCTTTTGACCACCCCTGATTGCCGATCCAGCGCCTGTAAATCCGTAGCAGCTGGGGCCTGTCCCGAACTCGCTTAGGGAAGGGGTGCCCCCGAGCTCTCGGGGACGGAGTGGTTGAAGCCCAGCGGGCTTGGAAATGTTTTGCGGTCCATGGGATTGCAAATCCCAAGTTGAATGGTCAGGATTGCAAATCCTGACCAGCTCGGGTTTTAACGAACGCACCGTCTTTAGCCATTTCTTTGATTAGGCCAAGCAAATACTTTCCTTTATTACTCCGGGTGTCTATCTCTAAAATTAACTTTTCCATACTTTTTGAGTGTCTGCTACAAACTTGCAATTATTTTTTTGCAACAAAAAAGAGGGTGGGAGGCTTTTTAAGTACTGCGAATAATTTAGTGTCATGTTTCGAGCCTTTAACAATTTGTGATAGAAGCGAAACCGAAAATATTAAATAGGTCCGTGACCTTACTTGGTCTAACCACCCAAAAGTTTTAAATCCTGAGCAGCCTGATTAGTTGATCCAGTATGCGAAGAACCGTAGCCAGAGGGCGGCGAGGATGATGGCGATTAGAAAAATGCCGGTGTGCCCGACCAGGGGCAGGGGCTTATTTTTCTGCCGGGCATAACGGCTATAAACCAATACGCCGGATAAACTACCTGCCAGGCTGAGTGCCAATAAAAGTTCGTTGAAGGGAGCTTGCCGTTGCCACAACAGGAAAGCAAAAACCAGGACATTGATCAGCGCCAGGTAGAAAAAGGTCATCTTGCGGTACATCACCAGCTCGTGGTAGCCATACATAAATCCGATGACGAAGACCATTTGCAGAAGTGCATTCAACCAGCTTGGGAGGCCCGGCAGCAAGATTGCCGGATTGCTGTGGTCGTGTAGTACCAGAACGGCCGCAGCGAACAATCGGGCCACTTGCCTGACGTACCGAAAGGCCATGTCGGTATCGAGCAGCATACCGGAGAACAGCAGGATGATGAGTGCGGCGATTAAGGGATGCAGGCTGGCAAAGCCCTCATTGGTGGAGAAAATGGCCAGCGAGAGGTTGATGCCGATAAACATGGAGATGCCGCCCATCGACAGCAGGGGAATTCCAGGCGGGTGGTGACTTCCCGGTGGGGCGGTGAGGTTTTTGGCCAAGGCCACCTGCGCCACCGAAGGGTGAACCAAAAAGATGGCCCCAAAAGCCATCGCAAAGTTGAGCGTAGCGGTGATCAGTTCATTCATGCGTGCTAAAATAAGCTATTTTTTTGTTTTTGACCCTCCGAGTGTTGCGGTTTCCGAACCGCAATTTAGCGGCCCGCTAAAATCCGAACCAGCCGGGTGTAGCTCGATTGTCGTTACAAACAGCCTGCCCCGACTGGTCGGGGACTGCCGGCGAACTACTTCCCGAAATTCTCCGGGACAGGCTGTTGCCGCTTCGATTAAACGAGTGGTAGTGGATTGTGCTTCTTCTAATAAATTAGAATTCAATGAAAACCACAATAGACACATAGACCACATAGGAAAGGTAGAGATGTTAGAAAGACTTGGACGCAGATGGCGCGGATGGTTATGATTTTTTAGGATTGGGAGAGGTAGTCGGTTGTCGGTTATCGGTTTTCAGTGTCGCCTCGGTTTGTGCCTATTGTTACTGTTTACTTCTTCCTGACCCTTCCGGTTCCGATAAAATGGGACACCTTCTCCCGAATCGAGATTCGGGACAAGCTCTTAAAAAAGGGAAGGAAGACCAACCACTGGCGTTGTTAGGTGTCATCCGGGTGTCGCGGTTTCCGAACCGCGATTGAAAGGGACGCATAAATCCGGACCAGTTGGGGTGTCGTTCGATTGTCGTTACAAACAGCCTGCCCCGACCACTCGGGGACGGCCAGCAAACTACTTTCCGATCTTCATCGGGACAGGCTGTTACCGCTTCGATTAAATAAGGGGTGGTGGATTGACGGCTGGATGCATATATTAAAGTCGTGTTTGTCTTGATCGTTTTATGTTTTTTATGCTCGAATGAGAATGCAGTATTCGCAAGACGTCAATTGTTTTATTGTTAATTTTGTAGATGATCAAGTATGATCCCAAGATTATATTTCTATAACGTTTGTCTTTTGTTACCAAGTGGCGGCACTCTACATGTAGTAGATAATTGGAATCTAAGCTCCACACTTTGCTATAAATATCGGCTACAAAGCTTTTTGCTGCGCTTTGACCAAACATATCTTCACCAAACGAATATACTGAAATGATGTCTAAATCGAATTGTTCAGAGATTCTTACTTCTTTGCTTTCGATTTCAACCATAACTCAAAGTTTGTCATCGATTGTTGAACAGAATGGAATCGACCGTTTTCAGCTTTTTGAATGCCATCCAAGAATTCTTCTTGTGTTAAGGAGCATTGTGGATAGCCCCAAATTTTTAAATCACTGTTTTTTACTGATGGTTTTAATTCTTTCATCTGTATATTTTTAATTTATGACAAACTTAAGAAATATCCAGAAGTGAGGCAACTTTGTTTTGATGAAGTGTGACGAGGCGCTAAGCGGATAGGTGTGCTTGCCGATTCTTCATTTGAAAATTCGCAGAGCGTTTTTTTGAAAAACCGTTAAGTGCCTGGAAAGACTGCCGGCGTTCTTGGCCGTTGGGTGTCGCGGTTTCCGAACCGCGATTGAAAGGGCTGTTGAATCCGGACCAGCGGGGTTCTATGCCAGGGCTCGATTTATTGCTTTCAAATATTCATCGATAACGATTTGTTCATCGAATTTTGTTTCGGCGAGTTTTCGAGATTGTTTGCCCATTTCCAGTTTTTTCGAAAAATCGAGATTAAGAAACCTTTCCATCTTTGAGGCTAAATCGTCTATTGATTTGGGGTCACAAATAAATCCGTTTACCTCATCAATAACGGTTTCTTTACAGCCGGGCATGTTCGTTGTAATAATCGGACGGCCAATAGCCAGAGCTTCCAAGAGACTTTTTGGAGTCCCCTCTCTATAGTAAGATGGTAAAATCACTGCATCCGCTTGTTGAATGACCGTTTTTACGTCGTCAGTTTTACCTAAATAGTTAATGTAACCCTTTTCACAAAATTGTTCCATCTCAGAAGCCGGGATAGCCAACGGATTGTTGACACCCATTTCACCTAAAAGTTGTACTTGAAAGTTGTGATAGCCCTTTTCTCGTAGACGCTCTGCCGCTAAAACCAATTCCTTGATCCCCTTTGGGTAAATCATTCGGGCAATCAATAAAAAATTGACTTGTTTGCTTTCATAAATCGGAGTGAAAGGAAACTCTGAAAGGTTTACGCCAGACCCAGGAAGCAAATGGGCAATTTCTTTTTTGACAATATTCCGTTTGGTTAGTTCTTCAAAATCATCTGGGTTTTGGAAGAAAACAGTTTTGACTTTCAACTGAGATATTTTGAAGAGGCCTTTTAGAACTGTTCTTGAAATAAGTCCATCAGTAAACAATGTCCCCATGCCAGCAACATTATTGATACATTTGATACCTAACGAGCGTGCAGCCAGTGAACCATATACGTTGGGTTTAATTGTAAAATTCAATAATACGTCAGGTCTGGTTTTCGCAAGGACTTTTCGCATGCGAAATAATAACGAAATGTCGTAAAACGGATTTTTGGATTTGGAGTCAATTCCCAACGGGTGAAAGTCACAGCCCAGTTCTTCTAATTTTGAAGAATATTCGTCGAAAGGTGCAATGGCGGTAACTTGAAACCCATTTTTAATCAATTCTTTAATTAAATTTCTCCGGAAGTTGTAGATGTACCAGGAAGTGTTTAGGAGTATTGCTATTTTCTTCATCGAGACGTATTGCATTTAAGATCATCTGATTAAAAGATAATTGTGATATTTTTTGTTGTGTCAATATTTCTTTTGCCCGTTGAGATGAACTTTCGCTGAGCACTTATGCTTGGCATTGTTGATTGCCTGAAGTTACGAGGTATAAATTTTACTGTCATGAATAATAAGTTTTCAGGAATTTGTGTAATACCAAACTTTATCCATGAACGTTTGAATATCTCTACTTTTTACAAATTCACGCATTCTTAATAAATTTATCTCTGATTTTTCACTTATTTCGGTGAGCGCTTGTTTCATTGTAGCTGCTAATTCCTCTGAATTTGAAATGTCACATATATAAATACCTGGGATTTCAAGGATTGCCTTTGTACATATGGTCGATACACAACGATTTCCAACACTCATCATTTCTAATAACACATTTGGAAAACCTTCATTAGTGGAGGAGATAACATTCAGTGCTGATTTTCTGTAGTAAGGAAACGGATTCTTTAGATTCCCAATCAAATGAATCCGGCCTGTAAGTCCAAGTTGTTCTATTAGTTTACGTAGATTGGCGTCCTCGTTGCCAGTTCCCCCAATTACCAAGTCTATGTTGGGAAAATCCTTAGCTAATCGAGAATAGGCAATAATCAGTGTTTTATGATCTTTTACTTTAATCAATCTTCCAAGTGTGAAGATGAAGGATGGATTCGGAAGCTCAATTTCGAGATCTTCAATTGACTTTTTTTGTGCATCTCTTAAATTGATAGGATTGGGAATTACTCTTATTTTCCATTTTTTAGCTTTTTTAAATGAATTTACTAATTGTTCTTGCATATGGTTAGTCTGACAGATTAGCAAATCAATCTTTGAATAACCAATGGTATAAAAGAGCTTGAAACGGGTAAGCTTTATCCCCTTAAATCGTTCAAAAATATTTGTTGATTCTCTGCATATCAGTTTGTTGCATTTTAAAATACCTACAGCTCTATAAAATCCTAATAATCCATTTAGATGAGTGAGGCTTGAATACATATTATCAATTTTATATTTTCGGCGAATTCGCAACAGAAAAAAAATGAGTTTTACAAATCCAACTACCTCTCTATTATTTGAGAAAGTTATTTGTGGATATTCAGTTTCTAGCCAATGAGAATCTTGTTTTTTAGAAATAAAAACAAAAATGACTTGTCTATTTGTCGATATATGTTTACCAATGTAACTAAGTACTTTTTCTGCTCCTCCAAGCCTATTGCTTGGAAACAATATTAGAGAGATACTTTCTTTCATTTGCTAATTTTTTCAGAATATATTTCTTTCACTGTGTCTGTTGTTTTTTATAAGGAATCTTTATGATTTTTTCACATAAAATAAAGAATACCATAATAATCAAAATTCGTTTAATTGAAATGATAGTAAAACCAAAGGTGTTTCGATGGATATAAAATGAAATATACGCCAAGGAAATGATAATAAATGTATATGTTTCCAATTGTCTTATTTTTGGCAGTAAATTCTCAATTGTGAGGAAAATACCCATCAAAAAATTTAAAAATACAATGAACCCCAGAATGCCAAATGAGGCATAAATTTCACCAATGTATGTAGACCCCATACCAAATGCTACGGTTGGGAATAATACATCCTGAAAATTAAATAAGTTTGG
>NZ_LGIA01000083.1 GCF_001270965.1 Sunxiuqinia dokdonensis
TGAGAATGGGAGAGTGAGAGGGTGAGAGAGTGAGAGAGTGAGAGGGTGAGAGGTTTTAATCGCGAAGACGCGAAGTTGATGAGGACAAGCGAGAACCCGAAAGGGTTCAATATTCATCATCCCCAAAGCATTTGGGGGTGAAAAGCTAACGACACCGGCCCAAGCCCGAAGTGGGTTGAACACCCAGAAGGAATTGATTCAAGTAAATTCAACCCGCTACAGGGTTGTTTGATTTTGGTTGCCCGCTAACCTCCGAGCTTCGCACGGGGTGATGAACATTTTACTCCTGCGGAGTGATGCGATTGAACTGCCGGGGAAACAACGCTCCAGGATTGCTAATGCATAACATCAACCGGACAGCGTACAGCACTGAAAAAATGGCCAGGTAAACTTCGTAGGGCTCGTTGTTTCCGGTATAGGTAGAGCCTGCCATCAGCAGAAAAAAAATGAATAAGCTGGCGTGCGGTACAAATAAGTTGGCCACGAGTCCTTTGGGTTTATTGATCAGCCAAAAATAGCTAAGCACCACAAAAGAACTAAAACCAACAAATGGGTAAACATACTTAAACAGCGGATTGAAGAAATTATGAAGGGTATTTTCCTGCTGGTAATTCAACTTGAAAAGATCGGTGGTTTCAATTTCGAAAAACTGCTGCCCCCAGCTGATTTCTTCACCGTAAATGAATAAGAACGAGCCCGAAAGGATGGCCAGTCCCCAGATTATTTTTCGCTTGAGGCTTTTCTCCAGATCCAGCCTGCGAACCTTGAAAATAGGGATTAACAAGAAAACAGCAGCCACTACAAACAGGTTTGGTGTGGTTTTGTCGGCCCATCCCTCCCACTGGGGTTCTCCGAAAGCCAACATGGACAAATGAAGAACAATAGCAAGTGCTGAGCTGAGCAGGAAAAAATGTCTTCCAATATTTTTCTTGCTGCAAGCCAGGTCGGAATAGAAAACCCGGTTCATATCACTTGACAGCTGTGTCAGGGGTAGAAGGGTCAAAATTTTATTGATCCAGTTTAGTGCGAAAAGCACACCAAAAATAAACATACAGGCAATCAGGAAATAGATTGCCAGCCGGAGTTTTGCTATCCCTATTTCATTCAAATGTCCATCAGGGGTCAGATGGATCCGGACCAGCTCGACCAATTCATGAAAGAAATAATGAGAAACCAAAAGAGAAATAAGGGACAAGGCCATGCCAGCAATCCCAATTTGCATGGAGATTTGACGATTCATATACTTAAGATTTAAGGTTGGTCAAATGATAACCTACTTCTGTCTCAGGCCAAAATATTTCGACCCGCTTTAAAGACCACGCAGAGTAAGCTCCATTTGACAATTCAGATATACGAATGATCAGAAAGGAGGAAGTTGAACAGCTTCACTTCACCCGGTGAAACAAACACATTCAAAGATTTGTTCGGATGCATGGTCAAATATATTTCTTAATCATGCTCAATAAGTCCGGTACTTGAATGGGTTTGGTTACATAATCGTTGAATCCGGAACGGTGAATTTTATCCAAATCATCGGTCATGGCAAAAGCCGTTTGGGCCACAATCGGAATCTCCTGATTAAACTGGCGAATCTGCCTGGTGGCTTCGTAGCCGTCCATTTCCGGCATTTTAATATCCATCAGCACCAGCTGAATGCCGGGGTTTTGCCTGACAAACTCTACGGCATCGGAGCCATTGATGGCTCGCAGCAAGCGATACTTTTTCCGTAACAGCACCACTTCGAGGTAATAATAGCTGGCTTCATCATCTTCTGCGATCAGAATTAGTGCATTGTCTTCAGGTGTTTCAGGAGAAGGTGCTCCCGGCTCCTGCGGACTATTCTTGATTTTCCCGGCTTGAGTCGTTGAAGGAACGCCAACATAAAACGTGCTGCCTTTACCCACTTCCGATTCGAGCCAGATCCGCCCCTTCAGCAGGCCGGCATAGGCCTTGCAGATAGAAAGGCCCAAGCCCGACCCTTCATAGGCACGCGTTAAATTTTGTTCGGCTTGGGTGAAACGATCAAAGATGGCTTCGTGGCGGTCGGCTGCAATTCCGGAACCCGTATCCCGGACGTAAAAAACAAGTTGTGCTTCTTCGGGATAAACGCCAATTTCGATCGAGCCTTTCGTGGTAAACTTCAAGGCATTTTTTATCAGGTTGATTAAAATTGACTCCAGTTTTCCCTTGTCCGTTTTAATTGATACGCCCTCGGGCAACTGGTCGATCAAGGAAATTGACAACCCTTTTTTCTCGGCTTCGGGCCGGAAAAACTTACAAAAATGCTGCAACATGTTATTGATGTCGAAGACCGATTCATTCAGATCAACATGTCCGGCTTCGATCTTTGAAATTTCAATAATGTCGTTCAGGGTGGTCATCAGCCGGTCGCCACTGGAACGCACCACCTGCAAATACTCTTCCCTGACTTCCGCATCCAGATCACTTTCCTGCAGCAATTCCAAAAAGCCGATAATGCCATTCATGGGCGTCCGAATTTCATGACTCATATTGGCCAGGAAGGATGACTTTAAGCGGTCGCTTTCTTCGGCTTTTTCCTTGGCCAGTGTCAAATCGGCAACCAGGTTTTTCTTTTCGGTGATATCTTCGCGCACACTCACAAAGTGTGTCATTTCACCCTCGGAGTTAAAAATCGGCGAAATAACAACATCAACCCAATACAAAGAACCATCTTTCTTTTTATTTTGCAATTCACCTACCCAATCTTTCCCGGAAAGTACCGTTTCCCAAAGCTGCTTGTAGAATTCAGCCGAATGTGTGCCCGATTTTAAGATCCGCGGTGTTTGGCCGATCACCTCATCGGCCTGGTAACCACTTACGCGGGTAAAGGTTGGATTCACATATTCAATTCGGCCTTTGGTATCGGTAATGATCATGGTGACCGGACTCTGCTCTACCGCGCGGTTCAGCAGGCGCAACTGGCGCTCCTGTTTTTTCTTTTCAGAAATATCATGCACTATGGAATGCAGAAAGTCTTTGTCCCCGATGGTCACTTTGCTGCTGAATATCTCCACATCGAACACTGTTCCGTCGGCTTTCCGGTGTTTTAACTCCTTGTTGGCGAACTTTATGTCCAATGTTCTGTGCAGGCGCTGCATCACCGCCTGGAGCGACAGCGTATCAATATCGGCCACTGTCATGGTTTTAAACTGGCTTTCGCTCCACCCATACAACTCACAGGCCGCATGGTTAACTTCCACGATACGTCCGTCATTCGGATCAATCATCATTTTTGCAGCGGAGTGGTTATGGAACAGCGTCCGAAACTTCTCCTCGCTTTCGCGCAGGGCTTCTTCCTGCGCCTTGCGTTCGGTAATATCGCGGATGATCATGCTGGTTCGCTGCTCGCCATTGCGGTCGCAAAAAATAGCCGAAGTAATTTCACAGAGCAAACGAGAACCATCTTTTCGCTTGAAATACAGCTCGCCTTTTACCCGGCCATACTTGCTGCGGTGCGCGACCAATTCAGGCAGGCGGGGATCAGTTACATCGACCAGTCCGCTCCGGCCTAAACTCGTAATTTCTTCGTCACTCATACCAAACAGGGTACAGGCCGCCGGATTCGCTGATAAAATATCACCATTGGGATTGGTCAACAAAATGGCATCCAAACTATTCTCAACAAAGGAGCGGTACTTTTCTTCGCTTTCGCGCAAGGCTTCCAGGGCTTGCTTGTGTTCTGTGACATCGCGGCATGATGCGATTAGAATTTCCTCTTCCGGAACGGGGTGGGCATTCCACGAGAGCCATTTCACCGAGCCATCTTGACAGAAGTAGCGATTTTCGAAACGAACCACCTTTTCACCCGCAATCATTTGATCATTGACCGCTCTGGTTGCACCACGGTCATCCGGATGAACAAATTCAACAAAAGGTTTAGCCATCAACTCCTGACTGCTCCAGCCCAGGGTTCGCTCCCAGGCTGGATTCAAAACCTTGAAAAAACCATCGAAGCCAGCAATGCAAAACATATCGACGGTATAGTTGAACACCCGGTCGCTCAGCAACAGTTTTTCCTCCACCTGCTTTTGCTTGGTCACATCGCGGGCAATGCCTTCCAAGGCCACCAAATTACCATCGTCATTAAAAATTGGAATGTTGCGTTGCTCTTTCCAAATCAGGCGGCCATCTTTTCGGTAATACCGTAAGGTCAGCGACTGGCGAACAGAGGCCTCATCCATTAGCATCCGCTCCAAAAGCTCAAGATCCTCCGGATGCACATACTTGAATACCAGGTCGGGGTCGGCATAATACTCCTCCGGGGCATAGCCTGTGATCCTGAGCGATGCCGGACTCATGTAGGTACATTTTCTCTGCGGAGATAGTTCGAAGCGGTAAATCATGTCCTGGGCATTTTCGGCCAGGCGGCGGAAGCGTTCTTCACTTTCCTGCTGCATTTGAAGTGCGCGCTGACGCTGCGCCTTGAGCTCCTTTTGCACCAGCGCCTGCCTGACAGCCTGACCCAAACGTTGTAAGGATTCCTTCAACACATAATCGGTTGCTCCCGCTTTCAGACATTCAACTGCTGTCTCTTCGTTGATGCTGCCCGTAACAATCAGCACCGGGAGATCAGGCCGCAGTTCGAGTGAAATTTTCAGTGCTTCCAGGCCGTTGAAAGACGGCATGTTATAGTCAGAAAGTACCAGGTCGGCTTGAAATGTCTGGAGGGCATGCGTAAAC
>NZ_LGIA01000084.1 GCF_001270965.1 Sunxiuqinia dokdonensis
TTTAAGGATTGACTAATTAAATCGGATTGTTCTGCCTCACCCAGTTCGCGCAGTGACTCAGCTTCGCGCACAAACAAATCATCGGGAGTATTGGCGTTCCATTTCAAAAAGAAAAGGCCGTGGTTGGTCTCCAGTTTTACGCTGTGGCTGATACAACCCCCGCCAACCGATTGCCTGTTGGAAATGACCAACTCTTCGGAAAATTCAGATTGGTATTTTTTGATGATATCGCTGATAATTTGTTGTTCCATGCCATCAAATTTCAGCATAATAAAAAAAAGTAGCAAACCTGCTTCGCTTAAAAGCAAGGTTGGCTACTTCCTTATTTTATTGGGTCGAAAAAACCTTAGGCTTCCGGTTCTGACTCTTTGCTTTCGTCAGTTTCGGATTCTTCATCAAAATTCAGAAGCTCTTTGTTTTGCAACAAGTTGTACCACTGAATAACTTTTTTCATATCGGAAACATACACGCGATCCTTGTCGTATTCGGGCAGGATTTCTTCGAAATAGGTTTTGAGCTCCTTGCCCGAACCTTTAATCGTTGCTTGTCCTCCGTTTTCCTTTTCTGAAATGGATTTAAGAACCTCTTTTAATGGCACCTCGCCTGTTTCGGTGAATATCGCGATGTCGTCCAACGCGCTGATTTTTGAAGTGGAGTAGGCCGGCATTCTTTTTCCGGTGACCAACGATTCCACAATGATACTATTCTTTGCTTCGGCTACCAGTTTAAAAAGCCCTGGCTGGCCTGATATCGACATAATTCCTTTCAACATAAATTCTAATTTTTTGTCTCGGCGAAGATACTATTTTCATCGGATTCGTCCTAAATCAGAAAGACAGATTTTTCCGTTCGCTTTGGTTTATTTTGAAGCTGATTAGTCCAGAAATTTGCGATAATAATTGGCCGTGTCCGGATCTTCAAATCGGCTATAAATATTAACCAGATAAGCTGCATAGCGGGCGTTTTGATCAATTTCCCACAAGGGCTTAAAGTAGTCCAGCGCTTTTCGAAAATCAGCAGTTACCGTTTTCAACTCCTGCGTTAGCTTAATGTGCTGAACCCGTGTGTGGTTGGCTTCATATTTTTTCATTTCGCGTTGGTAGCGTTCTTCCGCCTGGTTGTAGTACTTCATTCCTAACCATTCCAGGGCAGGGACATGTTTTGGATTGACTTCCAGCAGTTCTTCTGCGATTGAATCGCTCACGGACTGGTTATCCAGCTGTCGCTGAATGGTGAAATACCTGGAAAGATTGTCTTCTTTTTTACGGTCTTCCAATCGCATTTGAGGCCAAATTTCCACGGCTCTTTCATCATCCTTTACTTGGATATAGATCTGAAATAACCGGCTGTTCACGCCTTCCAGGTCTGTTTCATCCTGATAATTGCGACGGTAAAACTCCAGCGCTTCCAATTCTTTTCTCAAATCACCCTTCTCTTTGTAAATGTCGGCCAAATCAAGGTACATGCCGGCATCGGCGTAATTCCCATATTCCGCCTGTTGAAACCACTCCAGTGCCAAATCAGGTTGATTGGCGCGGAAAGCCATTTTACCGGCTTGGGCGTAATGCTCTGGTGCCACTTCGTTTTCATTTAGCAATTGCTGTTTGAAAAATAAGCGCCAGTTTTCGGTTGCTGCTTCAAAATTTCCTTCAGCCACCGCTTGTTCAGCAAGGCTTTGGTATGATGTTGTGACTTTTGGAGCGCCACATCCAGTCACAAAAATGACTGCCAGTACGATTAAGCTAATTGTTGTATATCTCATAATTTTCTATGTTTTGATCTGAGCTGTAATAAACACAAATGTTATACCACCACAAGCTGGCTAAGTTGCGGTTGATCGTCTGTTTGCCTGTTGATTTTGTTATTTTGAAACTCGTGGCGGTGCCTGCTTACATTTGAAAAGGCCATAAAGAAAGGGCATTCCAGCACCGTGGAATGCCCTTTCGTCAAATCTTGTTTCATTCAAAATATCAAATTCAAGCAACTTAAATTTGTTTGAAAAAATCATTTCCCTTATCATCAACAATGATGAATGCGGGAAAATTCTCCACACGTATCTTGCGAATGGCTTCCATTCCCAGTTCTTCAAAATCGACCACTTCAACCGATTTGATGTTGCTTTTTGCAAGAATTGCTGCAGGGCCACCAATCGATCCCAGGTAAAAACCACCATACTTCTGGCAGGCGTCGGTCACTTGTTGCGAGCGGTTGCCTTTGGCCAGCATAATCATGGATCCGCCCAAACTTTGAAACAAATCAACATACGGATCCATACGTCCGGCAGTTGTGGGGCCAAAACTTCCGGAAGCCATACCGGCCGGAGTCTTTGCAGGGCCGGCATAATAAACCGGATGCTTTTTGAAGTAATCCGGCATTTCCTGACCTGCATCAATCATTTCTTTCAAGCGGGCATGTGCCATGTCACGGGCAACGATTAGCGTTCCTTTCAGGTTCAGGCGGGTTTTAATCGGGTATTTGCTCAGCTCGGCGAGTACTTCGTCCATGGGGCGATCCAGGTCGATGTCAACCGCCGGAGCCAATTCGGGTGCTTGTTCGGGCAGATACTTGGCCGGATCTTTCTCGAGCTGCTCCACAAAAATGCCTTCTTCGGTAATTTTCGCTTTAATATTACGGTCAGCGCTACAGCTAACGCCCAAGCCTACAGGACAAGAAGCCGCGTGGCGTGGTAAACGGACAACGCGAACATCGTGCACAAAATATTTGCCGCCAAACTGGGCGCCAATCTCACTGTCCTGGCAAATTTTCTGTACTTTTTCTTCCCATTCCAAATCGCGGAATGCCTGGCCACCTTCGTTGCCTTCGGTTGGCAGATGGTCGTAGTAACCCGCCGATGCTTTTTTTACGGTAGCCAAAGTGGCTTCGGCCGAAGTTCCTCCAATCACCAAAGCCAAATGATACGGCGGGCAAGCCGACGTTCCCAGGTCTTTAATTTTTTCTTTGACAAACTTGGCCAGGTTTTCTTCGTTCAGCAACGATTTGGTTTGCTGATACAAGAAGGTTTTATTGCCTGAGCCGCCACCTTTGGTAACAAACAGAAATTCGTAGGTGTTGCCTTTTTCAGCATAAATGTCAATTTGAGCGGGCAGGTTATTGCCGGTATTCTTTTCTTCAAACATGGAAAAAGGAACAACCTGAGAATAGCGCAGGTTCCGGTTTTGATAGGTATCAAAAATTCCTTTCGACAAATGTTCGGCATCGGTTGCTCCGGTGTAAACATCTTCGCCTTTTTTGGCTACGACAATGGCGGTTCCGGTGTCCTGGCAGGTGGGCAGCTCTCCTTCAGCCGAAACAACTTGGTTCATGAGCATGGTATGGGCCACAAAGCGATCATTGTCCGATGCTTCATCATCCGTCAGAATGTGCTTCAATTTTTCAAGGTGCGTTGGACGCAAAAAGAAAGAGACATCAGCAAAAGCCTCCTTGGCAAGGTATTCCAAGCCTTTCGGATCAACTTTTAAAATTTTCCTGCCATCAACTTCAACAGTCGATACATAGTCGGTGGTTAATAGTCGGTAAGGCGTGGTATCTTTTAAGATAGGAAACGGTTTTTGATACTTAAAGTCAGGCATAGCTGTAATTATTCAAAAGATTAGTAATTCGTTGATTTTTTATGTTGAGATATTCAATGATCGATTTTAAGGCTAACAAATATAGGCATATTCAGAAAATGGGACATGAAATTTGGTCGATTTTGAGTCGAATTTGAATTTCTTTACAAAGCCTTTACAATCCTTTTGTTTTGTAGTTTTTAATGTAGGATTGAATCTTTGCGTCGTAAGCTTTCATCAGTTGTTGAACTGCCTGGTTTTGAGTTTCAAATTTTTGGTTGCCAATTGATGAAACCGGCAGCACTTTGGGTGATGTTCCGGTCAGAAAAACCGAATCGTATGCTGTAATTTCATTTCTATTGATTGTCTTCTCCATGCAGGGGAATTTCAGCGTGGCCAAGCACTCCATCACTTTTTGACGGGTGATGCCTGGTAAAACAAACTCCGATGGTGGCGTGTAAAATTTATTTCCTTTTACAAAGAAAATATTGCTGCGACTACCTTCCATGATTTGGTTTTCGGAATTGACCAGAATCACCTCAAAAAGCCCGCTTTGCAAAATTGCGGCATTGGCTTCATCCCTCAGCCGTTGTTGGACAGTTTTTGCACCAGGCAGGTTTCGTTCGGCCATTAAAAAATCAGTTTTTACACCATGAAAATAATCGCCTGCGGTTGGATAGGCCTGCGGAATGAAGTAGAAAAAAGCACCTTGCTGTCCATTCCCGTATTGAATCAAAATTTTCACGTTCCCGTCTGCGATTTCGTTGGCTTCGGTTAATGTTTTGATTGTCTCTGCAAAATCATTTAAAGTGATTTTTAAGGGGATACCTGCCAGCTTTGCCGAATTGACCAGCCGCTGGTAGTGATCTTCCACAAACAAGCAAATGCGGTCGACCACCCGCGCAACTTCATAAATTAAAATGGCGTCGGTTGTTAAAACTTCAACCAGTTCAACCGGAAAGAGGTGACCATCTTTTATAAAATGTGTTCCTTTACACGTGATCATGTTTTGAAAATAAGAAAAATAGATTTAATTTTATTTACTATAAGTCAAAAGTAACGAATTTGTTTGACAAACTGGCTCAGTCGTAAACACGTGTTTATCGGCTTAAATCACAGGACTATGAAACGTTTTTTTGCTCTGAAAATTGCGATTGCCTACTTCATTCTTGGTTTCCTGTGGATTTTAACCTCAGATCATATCCTGGTATTTATTGTTTCGGGCGATGTCGGTTTGCTGACAAAACTTCAAAATTACAAAGGCTGGTTTTATATTGCAGTGACGGCCGCTTTGCTCTATCTGCTGATCCGTGGTGAGCTGAAACGCAGGAATAAGTTGGCCGAAGATCTCAGAAAAGCCAAGATGAAGGCGGAGGAATCGGATCGATTGAAAACGGCTTTCTTGTCGAACCTGTCGCATGAGATCCGAACCCCCTTGAATGGGCTCATGGGTTTTGCCAACCTGATTGGAGAAGACCAAACATCAATTGACGAGCGAAAATTGTACGCCAGGCACATCAACCTGAACGGAAAGCAGTTATTGAAAATCATTAACGATATCATGGAAATTTCCAGGATTCAGGAAAATCAGCTGGAAATTAACATCCAGCAAGTAGAGATTAACCAATTAATTGATAACCTCATCAAAGCCTACACCATCAGTAAAAAACCATTTGAACGGAAAGGACTGGAACTAAAGATTTTGAATGACCTCGATTCGGAACCGGTGTATCTTGAATCAGATCCGGCGCGAATCATGCAGGTATTGGTTAACCTGATGGATAACGCATTGAAATATACAGAGAAAGGCTGGATTGCCATCGGATATGAGTTTGACAAACAGGAAGTGCAGATTTCAATAGAGGACACTGGTCCGGGAATTGACACATCCGGGGAACGCAATATATTCGAACGCTTCAAACAAAGCGCGGGTTTTAAAGATACCGGCGCGGGTTTTGGTATGGGTTTAGCCATCAGCAAGGGCATCGTCGAAGCATTGAATGGTCAGCTGTTAGTTCATTCTAAGCCGGGAAAAGGAAGCCGGTTCACCGTGAAGCTGCCCCGTAACAGATCACTTCCCAAATAGACTATTTTACAGCAATGGTTTCTATTTCTACCAATACGCCCAAAGGCAATTCCTTCACGGCAAACGCGGCACGTGCCGGCGGATTTTCAGCATAGTATTTCCCGTAAACTTCATTCATGGCTTTAAAGTTAGCCATATCGCTTAGCAGGCAGGTTGATTTGACCACGTCGGTAAACGAGTACCCAGCGGCTTCCAAAATGGCGCCAATGTTCTTCATCACCT
Source organism: Sunxiuqinia dokdonensis (assembly GCF_001270965.1). Taxonomy (GTDB): domain Bacteria; phylum Bacteroidota; class Bacteroidia; order Bacteroidales; family Prolixibacteraceae; genus Sunxiuqinia; species Sunxiuqinia dokdonensis. The sequence goes on from NZ_LGIA01000084.1 coordinate 5,878, forward strand.
GTTCGGTTTGCGCTGCAATCCCGCCGTCAACAACTTTGGCAGTTGCCGGATCGAGCGGCACTTGTCCCGAAATGTACAAGGTTCCATCGGCTTCAATTGCCTGGCTGTAAGGGCCGATAGCAGCCGGGGCGTTGGGTGTTGAAATGATTCGTTTCATATTTTAATTCAATTAGATTATTCTAATGTTTTGCGACGTTTATCAAGGATCCAATCTCAGTGTTCAGTTTCTGCTCAGCATCCGGAATAAACTTTTATACAAAGAAACTAATTTTCATCCGAACTTGTTTTCGTATTTTTAGGCCAAATTTGAAATCATGACGACCGAAAATATCCTGAAAAAGATCAACCAACTGCGCAGTGAACTCGAAGCACACAATTATAAATACTATGTCCTTTCCAGCCCGGAAATCAGTGATTTTGATTTCGACATGAAATTGAAAGAACTGGAAAAACTGGAAGATGAACATCCTGAATTTCAGGATCCAAATTCGCCGACCCAGCGTGTGGGCAGCGATATCAATCAAGAGTTTAGCCAGGTTAAGCACCGCTATCCCATGCTGTCCTTAAGCAATTCCTACTCAACGGGTGAATTGCAGGAGTTTGATGCGCGAATCCGGCGAACGATTGGCGAAGCTTTCGATTATGTGTGTGAGTTGAAGTTTGACGGAGCATCCATCAGTTTACTGTATGAAAACGGCCAGTTGGTGCGGGCTGTTACCCGTGGCGATGGCGAAAAAGGCGATGATGTAACGTCGAACGCGCGTACCATCCGAAGTATTCCGTTGACATTAAAGGGTGACTCCTATCCTGAAACATTCGAAATTCGGGGCGAAGTGCTGTTGCCTTTCCAGGTTTTTGCCGAGCTGAACAAAGCCCGCGAAGAAGCTGGCGAACAGCTTTACGCCAATCCGCGCAACACGGCTTCGGGTTCGCTTAAAATGCAAAACTCGGCCGAAGTGGCTAAGCGAAAGTTGGATGCTTATTTCTACTATGTTTTGGGCGAAAACTTGTCCGAAGATGGACACTACGAAACCATTCAGCAGGCAGGAGAGTGGGGGTTCAAAGTATCGGCGCACACCAAAAAATGTCGGAACATTGATGAGGTGATCGACTACATCAGTTATTGGGATACGGCCCGTTTTGATCTGCCTGTAGCCACCGATGGTATTGTGATTAAGGTGAACTCGCGCAGGCTGCAAAACAACCTGGGATTCACCGCCAAGTCGCCGCGATGGGCCATTGCCTATAAATTTACAGCCGAACAGGTGGCTACCAAACTCGAATCGGTGAGCTACCAGGTTGGACGCACCGGTGCAGTCACCCCGGTGGCCAACCTGAGCCCGGTGCTGCTGGCCGGAACAACGGTTAAACGTGCCTCGCTGCATAATGCCGATATCATCGAAAAACTGGATTTGCACTTCAATGATGTGGTTTTTGTTGAAAAAGGTGGCGAGATTATTCCCAAGATTGTGGGTGTGGATGAATCAGCACGCCAGCCGGAAGCTGAGAAAATTCAATTCATCAGGCAATGCCCTGAGTGTGACACCGAACTGGTGCGCAACGAAGGTGAAGCCGCCCATTATTGTCCGAACGAAACGGGCTGTGCCCCGCAAATCAAGGGCAAGATCGAACACTTCATCAGCCGAAAGGCGATGGATATTGATGGCTTGGGACAGGAAACCATCGATTTGCTCTTCAGTCAGGGATTGATCCATAACATCGCCGATCTTTATCTTCTGAAGGCCGAACAATTGACCGTGCTGGAACGCATGGGCGAAAAATCGGCCGAACGCATTTTGAAAAGCCTGGAACAATCTAAAGGAATTCCTTTCGAACGGGTGCTCTTTGCCCTGGGAATTCGTTTTGTGGGCGAAACAGTGGCCAAAAAATTGGCTAACAAACTGGTGGATATCGACACCATTGCCAACGCCAGTTATGAAGAATTGATTGATATTGATGAAATTGGCGGGCGAATTGCGGAAAGCATCCGGCAGTATTTTGACAAGGAAGAAAACCGCAGGCTGGTCGAAGCATTGAAAGCCCAGGGGCTTCAATTTAAACTACACGAAAGTAGTTTGGAAGGACGAAGCACGAGGCTCGAAGGACTGAGTATTGTGATTTCGGGTACCTTCGAAAAGCACTCGCGTGATGAGCTCAAGAAAATGATTGAGCAGCACGGAGGGAAAAATGTCGGTTCAATCTCAAAAAGCACGTCCTATTTGCTTGGTGGAAGCAACGTTGGTCCTTCCAAAATGCAAAAAGTCGAAAAGCTGGGCATTCCGGTTATTTCCGAAGATGAGTTTCTGGCAATGATTGGTTGATTGGAATTTGGTTATTGTTTATTGGACAGATGGATCATCTGATGCCGGAAACACGACGCTTGATGTTAAATCAAAACTTTTCAACTTTGCTGTTGCCACATTTGGTCAAAAATGTAATTTTGTCACAAAATTTATAACCATGATTCAACGTATTCAAACACTTTACATACTTTTTGCCTCGATTCTAATCGGACTTTTATTTGCGCTGCCGTTCGCCGAAATTGCCGCCAATGATAAGTTTTATTTGTTTAATATACAAGGAATTATGCACGATGGAGTGGTCGTTGAAAGCGGGCTTCCAATTCTGTTGTTCGTGGGCATTATTCTCATTATTCATCTTGTGGCTATATTCCTGTTTAAGAAGCGGATTCGTCAAATGCGCTTGCTTGTTTTTGCCATTTTATTGATGCTGGGTCTGTTCGGGATGTTTTATTTTTTCACCTTTTACAGCTTCAAAGGTTTTGAAGTAAGCTTTAAAATTGCTGTTGTTTTTCCGTTGATTGCAATTATTTTGGACTATCTGGCGATTCGAAATATCGGAAAAGACGAGGCGCTGATTCGTTCGATTGACCGGATTCGCTAATCAAACAAATCGGAATGCAGAGTGGTTTCTTCGTCCAGTCCAGGACCGGAGAACCTAATTGGCTTTACTGTTTTTCCATTTCATCGACTGAAATTGGCGAATGGCATGGTGGCATTCATCAGACTTTCTGTTTTTACCGGATGTCATGCAAATTGATGGGATTGAAAAATAATATAGCCATAAATTCCAAATCTCAAAATCCGAAACAGGGCAAAATTCAGGTACCGTTTCATCGGAAATTCAGTGGTTCCAACCAGCATGCTGATGAGCGACCAGGGAAGCGGAGTGAGTGCTGCCGTGAGAATCAGGAAGGAGCCATACTTGCGAAACAAGGGCCAGTATCTACTGAAAAATTTTCGACCCAAAAAACGGAACATTACAACGCGGCGCAAGTATCGACCCACCAAAAATGCCAGGTATCCAGCTCCATACGATATGCCCGCAAAAAACAGAAGGTTGAAAACGTAGTGCCAGGTATCGCCTTTGAAGTAGGCCCACAGCATGAATATTTCGGGTGGAAACAGGCCGAAAAAAACTTCAGAACCAATATAAATTCCGTAGATTAATAGTGGACGGCTATAAAATCGTTCCAGCCAAACCTCTTGGTTGTCGCTAACGATATATTCTTTGGCCAACAAATACAAAACAGCCAGAATTGCCATCCACAGCAATCCTTTCAGAATATTTTTAAAAAGGAATTTGAACTTTACTTTTAGTTTCATTTACCATATTTGTTTGATTCCCATCCGCTTTTTTGGTTCAGGAATCATTTTTGCTCAGAGGCACAAGCAATAAAAAGTTTTCATGCATCCGTCGTCGAAAATCCCTTTTTAAAGATGTTATCTGCTAAATTTCGTCAATCTTCGAAGCCAGCTGGTGATCTTTTTCAGTGACTTTTCCATCGCTGTGCGAGGTCAAACTAATCGTCACTTTTTTGTAGGAATGAAGCAAAATGTCGGGATGATGGTCCATATTTTCTGCCAAATCGCCTACTTGATTAACAAAAGCCAAAGCTTCCTTAAAATTCTTGAACGTAAATTCTTTCGTTATTTTCTCTGTTTCTTTATTCCAATTCATAATCCTTGTTTTACTGTTGAAAACAAGTTGATAGTCGCATAGTTCAATTCAATTCAGTCCTTTAGCTTTTTTAAAAGCCAAGCCATATTTTCACCCAGCGTACTCATGATTTCCAAGCCTTCCTCGTCGTCAAGAACAGCGCCTTGCGGGCCACCTACGGCGAAATTCCAGTAACTTGAACCGGGCACAATCATTTGGCTGATCAGGAAAAAATTATTGAGCGTATTGAAGGCATGGAGTTGCCCGCCACGCCGAACAGCCAATAATCCTGCACCTACCTTGCGTTTGAGTAAATGGCCATTTCCACGGGTCACATATCCGGCAACATCAATCAGCGCCTTCATTTCGGTATTTACGTCGGCAAAATAAACCGGAGAGCCCAGCAAAATGCCATCGGCCTTCAGCATTTTTTCGATACATTCATTAATGGCATCATTTTTAATATGACAGCGCCCATTTTTTATCTCGCGACACTTGCCGCAAGCCGTGCAACCATGCACTTGTTTGCCGCCAAGCTGGTACAATTCAGTTTCGATTCCTGCTTCGTGCAGTTGCGCAAATACCCGATCAATTAACAATTTGGTGTTGCCGTTTTTACGCGGACTTCCGTTGATAGCTAGTACTTTCACGTTGTTGTTTTATGGTTGATATTAATGGCCGAAAACATAGGAAATAAGATTGGCTCCCATTTGGAGCGCCTTTTTTCTCACTTCCGGCGGATCGTTATGAACCGACGGATCTTCCCAACCATCGCTCAAGTCCGATTCGTAAGTGTAAAAGCAAACCAGCCGGCCTTCAATAAACAGGCCAAAGCCTTGGGGGCGTTTATTGTCGTGCTCATGAATTTTTGGCAAGCCATTTTCGAACTGGTATTTTTGGCTGTAGATCGGGTGGTCGGGTGGGAGTTCCACAAACTCCTGGTCAGGAAAAACTTTTTTCATTTCTCGTCGGATATATTGATCCAGCCCGTAATTGTCATCAATGTACAAAAAACCGCCTGCTTCGAGGTACAACCTCAAATTTTGGCTCTCTTCTTCGGTGAAAATTACATTCCCGTGCCCGGTCAGGTGGACGAACGGATAATTAAACAGCTCAATGCTACCGGGTTCAACGGTTGCCGGATTGGGATCAATATTGGTTTTTAGCTCCAAATTGCAAAACCGGATGAGATTGGGCAGGGCGGTTGGGTCAGCATACCAGTCGCCACCGCCTTTGTATTTGATCAGCGCGATTTTTAAATTCGGGTTTTGGCTGAAAAGTAAAGACGCGAAAAGCAGAAACAAGATGGTAAGGTAGCTTCCCTTCATATCCTTTTATTGGAGCAA
>NZ_LGIA01000085.1 GCF_001270965.1 Sunxiuqinia dokdonensis
AAAAAAAAAACACGAAAAAATTCCGATCTATCCATTTTTATTCTATTTTTGAAGCCGGAAATGAAACGCGTATCGAGGCACGAATCTGACAGTAAGGTCGGTGAGGTGCCCGTTAATTCACCATAAATTGTCATCGACGAATGAAACAACAAGCTTGCTATTTACCTGCCGAATGGCACCCGCAAAGCGGAGTACAATTGACCTGGCCTGACGAATACACGGACTGGGCGTCGATTTTAGTTGAAGTGCTGCCGGTTTACGAGCAAATAGCCCGGGAAATTTTAAAGCGCGAAAAGCTGCTGGTGGTCTGTCGCGACAAAACCAAGCTGCCCGATTTTTTGCAAGTGGAGAGCAGGCAACTGATCATTCGCGAAATGTCGGTGAATGACACCTGGGCGCGCGATCACGGGGCCATCAGCCTGATTCGGGATGGAAAACCCAGCTTGCTGAACTTCCGGTTCAATGGGTGGGGAATGAAGTTTGCCGCGGCACACGACAACCAAATCACCCCCAACTTAATGCGCCAGCAATCGTTTGCCGAAGGAGTCATCACCCAGGATTTATCCTATTTTACGCTTGAAGGTGGGGCCATTGAAAGCAACGGCGCGGGCTGTCTGCTGACTACCAGCGAATGCCTGCTGTCGAAAAACCGGAACGAACACCTGGGGCAGGCAGAGATTGAGTTCTTTCTGAAAAAAATATTGCATGCCGAGAAGGTGCTTTGGCTCAACCACGGCTTTTTGGAAGGCGACGACACCGACAGCCACATCGACACGCTGGCCCGCTTTTGCAGCGAAGATACCATTGCCTACATCCGCTGTACTGATTCAAGTGACATCCATTTTGATGCTTTGCAGAAGATGGAAGCCGAACTAAAGCAGCTAACCGATCAGTACGACCGGCCTTTTAAGCTCGTGCCACTGCCTTTTGCCGACCCGGTTTATGATGAAAACGGCGATCGCCTGCCGGCCACCTATGCCAATTTTCTGATTCTGAACAAGGCAGTCCTGCTTCCTGTTTATGAAGTACAACAGGATGCAGAAGCCATCGAAATTATGAAACAATTGTTCCCCGAACGGGAAATTATCCCCATCAACAGCCGCGCGCTCATCAAGCAGCACGGCTCTATTCACTGCATCAGCATGCAGTTTCCGCAGGGGGTTTTGTAACAAATCAAAATAGACAACAAAATGACAACAAATAAGCTACAAATCGGACTGGTTCAACAAAGCAACACCGGGAATACTGAGGAGAACATCAGCAAACTGGCTGCCAATATTGCCGATTGCGCCAGGCAGGGCGCCCAATTGGTGGTGCTGCAGGAACTGCACAACAGCCTTTATTTTTGCCAGGTTGAAGATGTTGACTTGTTTGATTTGGCCGAACCAATTCCGGGACCTTCGACGCAACTTTACAGTGAGTTGGCCAAAAAACACCAGGTTGTGCTGGTGACTTCCTTGTTTGAAAAACGGGCCAGCGGCCTCTATCACAACACGGCTGTAGTGTTTGACAAAGATGGGAGCATGGCCGGAAAGTACCGAAAGATGCACATTCCCGACGATCCGGGCTTCTACGAAAAGTTTTATTTCACCCCCGGCGACCTGGGCTACCAGCCCATTCAAACGTCGGTGGGCAAGCTGGGCGTGCTGGTTTGCTGGGACCAGTGGTATCCCGAAGCGGCCCGTTTGATGGCTCTGGCTGGTTCCGAACTGTTGATTTATCCCACCGCCATTGGCTGGGACCCGCGCGACGATCAGGACGAAAAAGACCGCCAGCGCAATGCCTGGATCACCATCCAGCGCTCGCATGCAGTGGCCAACGGTGTGCCCGTGGTTAGCGTCAACCGCGTGGGACACGAAGCCGACCCCTCATCACTTTCCGAAGGCATTCAATTTTGGGGAAACAGCTTTGTCAGCGGCCCGCAGGGTGAGTTTTTGGGCCAGGCCAGTTCCGATAGCGAAGAAAATCTGCTGGTTGAGGTCGATTTAAGCCGCTCGGAAGATGTGCGGCGCATTTGGCCCTTTTTCCGCGACCGCCGGATTGGAAGCTACAGCAAGCTCACCAAACGATTCCTCGATTAAGGACTCACCGATAAGACAATTTTTTTTTGTTGATAACAGGATTTTGACTGTTTGCGATATCATTTTGATTCATGACAACAGGGAAATGACTTCAAACAACAGGATTTTGGCTAGT
>NZ_LGIA01000086.1 GCF_001270965.1 Sunxiuqinia dokdonensis
ATACTAATGGCTATGGCATTTATTTTTCAAAGAACAATAACGAGACAGCCTCATTATTCGAAGATATTAAACACCCTCTATCAAAGGAAGAAAACATCCTTTTAGTCCAAAAAGTATTGAACTCTATTGTTATGGATTATTATATCACAAAAACAAGTGTTGCAATACAAGGGGGGTTTCCTTGTTACCAGAAAAATTTTATTGAAAAATTCTCGATACCAAATTTTACCGAAAAGGAACTATCTATTTTGAAAAACTTAATGGATAAAGATGAAATTAATAATTTTCTTATTGAGAAATATAACATTAGTATTCAAACTCCAAATCTAGTTGAATAAGTATCAAGAATATTTTTAGTAAAGGTTTCCCATGACAATTCACTCATATTTGCATCTGTGTTTTTATCAATTAAACCATCATTAATTAAATCCAAATTAGAACTATAAATTTTAGCAGGTGTTTTCTCAAAATCAATTAGTAAAAGACATACTCGTTCATATTTATAGTCTTCTCTAGTAAAATCTAGTCTTCCATTAATTGCCTGAAATGATTTTATATATTTTTCAACCGCACCAATTCTGTCAATAAATTTGATTTCATTATTAATCATTGCAGCTGCATCGTATTCTTTAACAGGAATCATATATACTTCACCTAAAACCATTTTAGGGCATCGAACATGTAAATTTTGAGCTTCTGCAATAGTTCTTTCATAAAGCGTATCAAAATTTTTCGCTAATGAGCTCATCTGGCTTCGAATATTAACAGAAATTGTCCTTTCAGTATAATCTTTACCATAATAATCTGTTGCTTCTCGAAGAATACCTTCAGTCATCATTTCAGACTCCGGTATATAACCTTCTGGAGACACACATACATCTTGATTTTTTTGTTTAATAAAACCAGCAAGTTTTAATTCTGGTTTACTTTCACCAAGTGGTGGATGAATCCTGTGTTCAGCAATTCCGCTTCGGATAAAATCAGATTTTACGGCTTCATGTATATTATTTATTGGTCTTGAAGACCTTATCATTGCTTCCTTCGCCTTAATACCCCCTTCAATAATTGAAGTTTCAATTAGTTTTTTAAAATTATCAACTGCTTGCTGAATTGTTATCAAATTTGCCATTATTAAAAAAATCTTTTAAGGTAACGTCAAGTGCCTTGGCGATTTTTTCAATATTAACTATTGAAATATTTCTTTTACCATTTTCAACACTTGCGATGTAACTTCTATCTAAATCAGACGAATAGGACAAATCTTTCTGAGACAAATTCTTAATCTCTCTCAGTTCTTTTATCCTAATTCCTATTTTCGCCTTGATTTCCATTTGGCAAAGATTTAAAATTGTTGACTATAAGCCAAAGACTATAAGTAACATTACTGAAATAAAGTAAAAAAAAGTATATTTGAACAAACAAACGCCAGTTGGCAACATCGTGTATAGTGCATTTGGCGGTTAGTGCTATATTTGAGCGTGTTATACCCAATAAACTTTGTAACTGTTTGAAAGGTTTGTGCTTCGAATCGCCAAACGACACCATACACGTAACCGTTGAACTAAACCCCG
>NZ_LGIA01000087.1 GCF_001270965.1 Sunxiuqinia dokdonensis
GAAATAAAAGATACGATTCCGGCAATCATTACCGAAACCATCCAGGACTTTGCCTAATAAATTGTATATGGCAGGCGGGGGTTTTAGCGGTCTGACAAGTCAGACCTTGCGCCCACTCTCCTGCGGGTCTGACAGGATTTCTCTTCGAAATCCCGCCCGACCACATACAAGTGACCGTTAGCAAACATATTAAAGACGAAACCAAAACTATCAAATGAGCTACGATTTATACTTTTATAAGAATAAGAACAATAAAATATCCGAAGCCGAAGTAATAGAGGAATTCAAGAATACAATTCCCTTCAAGATCAGTGAGATTGACAGTCAAATTGTTTATGAAAATGAACGAACTGGAGTCAATTTCCTTATTGACTTCAATGAACCAAACACAGACCAAGAGGACATTGAATTATTTGACAATTTTGACGAATTTGAATATTTAAATATTAATGCTTCAATCAACTTTCTACGACCAGACTATTTTGGACTTGAAATATTTCCTTTGATAAATAAAGTTGTAGATAAATTGGACTTGTACATCCTAAACCTTCAGGAGTTTGACGAATCAAAACACAAACCCATAAAATGGACAGGCAAAGAACTTTGTGAACATTGGACTTTGCATAATTCCATCGTTTCGAAACAACAATTTAAGGAATTGGGACTCAATTTTATGGCGAAAGAAAAATCAGATAAACTATGGAATTACACAAGACTAATTGATAAAATTGAAAAAGAAATAAAGGAAGATATTTATGTGCCGAATGCTTTTGTAATCCAAAATAAAGACACTCAAGATTTATTCACTTTTATTGTATGGAGTGAGAGTATTCCATTAATTCTTCCAAGAGTTGACTTTGTGATTATTCTAAAAAAGTACAAGAAGTTATTTAAACAAATAGAAGAGATTGGAATGGTTAAATACCAAGACATTCTCGACAAATTTGCATCAGAGTTTGAGGTTTATGACTCTAAAAATGAATTATTACTTCTCAGACAAAATAATGCAGATACAATAAAAAAGGATTTTAATAAATTTCCAATTTGGAAATCACACAAAGAGTTTGGACCACAAGTTTCTTTGGGTGGTTTTGTAAATAATAAGTAAAATACGTTTGCTAATAAATAGGAACATGAGCGGCGTGCAGCGCCCATCGATTGTTCCCGATTGAACTACACCCCGGGGACGTGGCTAAGCACTTATCGAAGGTTTTATTGATTTTTACAGAACAGATCAGGTTGGAAGAAAGTCTGCTTTTCGGAATAGGTCACAAGCGTTTAGCGGCCAGATCCAAATTCTGAACTTTTAATCGGCTAATCTGTTGGTTTTTTGGTGGGTTATTGAGACGGAACAATTTCTGTTGAACCCATTCTGCTCAATCAAACACATGACAGGAGCACGAAGGAGACCCTGTACATTTTTTCTAAAAACGGATCAATCTAAAAGTCATGGAACAGCCATTCAATCAAACAGAGACAAGCTTGCTGGCTATTTTATACAACGAGGGCAAACCAATTGAGTTGACGCTGCAACGTGTATTGGACCGCGAAGACCAGCACGGAAATAATCGGTTAAAATCGTTTAAAGGGTCCCAAATTCAATACGCCAAAAAGAATTTGATCAAGCTCGGATTTATCATCGCAACCGAGGCTCCCAAGCGCCACGACCTGGAAGAGGGCGAAGGCCTGACACGGGTGAACGACGATGTGACCTTTTATTATTTCGATTTGGATAAAAAGTTAAAGTTGAGTCCCCAGGGAGAAGCGTGGTGCAACAGCCATTTCGACAAGCTTTAAGTCAAACCCTACATTTTGAGTCGGCCGGTTCGTTTTGTACGGACACATGCGGACTCAGAAACCTGCATCAAAAAAACAAAGCGTATGAACAACCAAACAAAACTACCACAGGAACGTGTCGATGAGCTGTTTGACATTCTGAAAAAAAGGTTTGAGAAGAACAGTCATCGCCATCGCGATCTCGAATGGACTGCCATTAAAAGCAAACTCGAAAGTCAGCCCGGCAAACTCTGGTCACTCAACGAAATGGAAGAAACAGGGGGCGAACCGGATGTAATTTCGCGCGACGAAAAGACAGGCGAATACATCTTTTGCGACTGCTCTCCGGAAAGTCCGAAAGGCCGCCGAAGCCTTTGTTACGATCAGGAAGCTTTGGAGTCGCGGAAGAAGCACCCGCCAAAGAACAGTGCGCTTTCGCTGGCCGATGAGATGGGCATTGACTTGCTCACTGAAGAACAATACCAACAGCTTCAGCAGCTGGGTGAGTTCGACACCAAAACATCGAGCTGGCTGAAAACTCCTGATGATGTCCGCTCGCTTGGGGGTGCCATTTTTGGCGACCGGCGTTTCGGACGGGTGTTTATTTATCACAACGGCGCCGACTCCTATTACGGCGCGAGGGGCTTCCGTGGTTTACTGAGGGTTTGACCCGACTATGGATCAACGGATGTTTTGAGCCACGGCTTCGGCACAACGCTCCCCATCGATGGCTGATGAGGCAATACCTCCGGCGTAACCCGCTCCTTCGCCACAGGGATACAAGCCTTTGATTCGAATATGTTGCAGGTCGTGGTCATTGCGCGGAATACGAAGCGGCGAAGAAGTGCGCGACTCCACCCCCACGGCTATGGCTTCGTTGGACAGAAAGCCTTTTGTCTTTTTATCGATTTGCTGAATCCCTCCGCGCAAGCGGCTGGCAATCCGCTTCGGTAATTTGTCGTGCAGGGCCGCAGTCACCAAACCCGGGCGATAGGACGATTCCGGCAAGTCAGCCGACTTCTTTCCTGCCACAAAATCGGTCAGGCGTTGGGCCGGTGCCAATTGGGTATTCCCATTAATCATGAAGCAAAGCTTTTCAATCTGCCGCTGAAACTCCAGGCCGGCAAACACGCCATGTTGCTGAAATTCGCGCAAATCTTCGGGCCGTACCTCAACCACCAAACCCGAATTGGCAAAAGGTGAATTGCGCCGCGAAGCCGACATGCCATTGACAACCATTTCGCCGGGCGCTGTTGCTGCCGGAACAATGAATCCGCCCGGACACATACAAAAGGAGTACACGCCGCGATCGTTCACCTGCTCAACAAACGAGTAGGTGGCAGCCGGCAAAAAAGGCCCCCGCTGTGCTTGGTGATACTGAATGGAATCGATCAGGGCCTGCGGATGCTCCACACGAACACCCATAGCGAAGGTTTTGGCTTCGAGGTTAACACCCTGGCGATACAACATTTCGTAAATATCGCGTGCCGAATGACCGGTAGCTAAAATCAGGGCCTCGAACTCAAATTTGCTCCCATCAGACAATGTCAATCCTTTGCACTCGCCTGCTTTAATCATCAGCTCAGTGACCCGGCTGTTGAAATGAATTTCGCCCCCGGATGCCAAAATCTGTTCGCGGATTCCACGAATCACTTGCGGCAATTTGTCGGTTCCCACATGCGGATGCGCATCAATCAATATTTCAGGATCGGCGCCAAACTGAACCAGCACCTCCAAAATCTTTTTCACATTGCCCCGCTTTTTCGAGCGGGTATACAGCTTGCCATCGGAGAATGTTCCTGCTCCACCTTCGCCAAAACCATAATTGGAATCGGGATTGATGAGGTGCTCCCGATGGATCAGAGCAATGTCGCGTTTGCGGTCGCTGACGTTTTTTCCGCGCTCAAACAAAATGGGTTTTACGCCCAACTCAATCAAACGCAGGGCAGCAAACAAACCTGCCGGGCCGGCACCAACGATCCCCACCGGACGCTTGTGCTCCACATTCTGATAGTGATAGCTGGTGGATTCCACTTCGGGCTGTTGGCCAATATAAACAGCCACACCCATGTTGATGCGGATTTGCCTTTGCCGGGCATCAATCGATTTGCGGCGCACCACAATGGCGGTCAGTTCGGTTTCGTCAACGCCTAATTTCTGAGCGATAACCGGACGATAAAACTGCTCATCCGACGCCTGTTTAGGAGTCAGCGATATATTGAGTTCTTTTTTCAACTTATTCGAAATGGAAACTTAAGGTAAAAACATTTGAAGTCAGCTTCTGCAAAGCGGTGGTATAATATTGCCGCTGGGTTTCGCCATCGGGGCCATCATTCAGCATGTTGCCCAGGCCAAGGCTCATTTTCAGCTCGGTTGACAGACGAAAGAAAGGCAGGTAGCTGTCCCAACCCACGCCTGCTTCGAAGTACAAACCGCCACGTTTTACCCGGACCAAATCTTCAACCCCGGTTTTGGAAATATCGACCCGCAAAGCAGGTCCGGCAACCAAGTAAGGCCGTTGGTTGTTCAATCGGCTCGATTTGTATTTAATCAGAAGCGGAAGATCAATGTAAGTTGTTTTAATGGAAAAGTACTCCAATGGCTCGGCACTCGTGCTGTTCACATCGTAAACAGGCACGTTGTACACCAGGCGCCGTTCGCCAAACGACAAGCCGGGAAGAAAACGAAGGTTGAAATACTCGCCCAAGCGTAAGCTGGTGACAATGCCCACGGTCAGTCCGGGAACCTGCTGCGCAATATCGGCTTGCACCGTGTCGAATTTTGTGATTTCGTGTCCGTCGAAGTTACCCCACTCTTTGTAAACAAAGTCAGGATTTTCACCAATTGGCCGGTAGTGTTCCAGTCGGAAGTCAAGCGTATTCACAGCAATCGTAAATCCAAAGTGCAAGGGTTTATCATCGAAAGTCGTCAAGTGTTTCACATGCTGGCGCTGAGCAAAAACACTTGCCGAAATACAAAAAAGAATGATGATGATGATGAGCTTTTTCACTGATTCCGATCAATTTTAAGTACTAATTCAAAAACCGTCGTTTTCAAAAATTATTGTTTGTCAATATACGTAAATCACGCCATATTATTTTCGGGCAATATAAATTGTTGCAATACCAAAAGTGAGTCTTTTTTGGCTCACCTCCGAAAATCCGGTTTCCCTCAGAATATTCAGCATGTCCTGATCATCAGGAAAAGCCATGACCGACTCGGGCAAATAGGCGTATGCCGACGAATCTTTTGAAACCAGTCCGCCAATAAATGGCAGAATATGAAAAAAGTAAAACCGGTACAATTGCTTAAACGGAAAATGTTTGGGCTTCGAAAACTCAAGAATGATGGCCACTCCCCCGTTTCGCAGTACCCGGTGAAATTCATCCAGCCCTTTTTGCAGCGTTTCAAAATTTCGTACGCCAAAGGCCACTGTAATGGCATCGAACGTAGCGTCCTCGAATGGCATGTTTTCAGAATCGCCTTTTTGAAATCGGATCAGCGAATCGAGTCTCAGCTTTTTCACTTTCTCCTCTCCCACCCGGATCATTTGCTCCGATAGGTCGAAACCCACAATTTCGTCGGCATTCAATTTCGATGCAGCAATCGCAAAATCACCAGTTCCGGTGGCCACATCCAGAATCTGCTTTGGCTTTTCGGCCGCCAAAATGCGCACGGCTTTTTTACGCCACAGCTTATCAATTCCCAAACTTAAAAAGTGATTCAGGAAATCATATTTTGGTGCAATATTGTCGAACATCTGCTCGACCTGCTGCTTTTTGTTTTGATCAGAATTTTGATATGGAGCTACTGTCATTCAGCGTTTGGTATCATTTTATCAATATAACCCAGCGATTCATCATCGATCCGGATTTCGCCCTTTGTTACGTGTCCGAGGGTAAAAAACGGCAGTTTGGTGCTTTGCATGAAATCGACAAAGTCATCTTCATTTTCCTGCGGAACACCCACAATCAAACGTCCCATAGACTCGCCAAACAAAAAGGCATCGCGGCGGATTTCGGCGTCGGTAGTAATATCAAAACCCAATCCTGCGGGCATTCCGGCACGTAGCAACGAAAAGAAAAGCCCACCTTTGCCAACCGGACTGGCCGATGAAATCAGCTGCTTTTCAATCAACTGCTTCATGGTTTGCTGGAGGCGAACTTCAATATCAATGTCGAATTTCGGCAGTGGCGAATCATAAATCTCGTGGTAGAATTCGAGGTATTCCGACGAATTGATATCATCGAATGATTTTCCAATTACAAAAATATTATTGCCTTTTTTCTTCAGTTTGTGCGTAATGACTTTATTCTTGTCTTCCACGCTTCCCATCAAACTCACAATAATGGTTGGCGTAACAGCGCCATGCCCGCTAAAGTAGTCGAAACGGATTTTGCGGTCCGAAATCTTGACGCCAAAATTTTTGCAGGCATTTTCCAAGCCTTTTTTGGCTCCCGACGCGATAAACTGTCCGTTGGGATGTGCAATGTTGATGTGATACAGAAACGCACTCACCGCTTCGGGTTTGGCACCATAGCAGGCCATACGCCGTGCTGCCCGGCTGATGAGAATTTCAATCGCCGTCTTCGGATCGGTTTCCAAATGATGATGAAAGGCATGCGTGGTCATAGCCATCATCTGCCCGTTGTCAGCTGTAAAGATTCCTGAATCATCGGTTTCTCCGTTGGCAACACTTTCCAGATCAAATCCTTCTTCACTAAAGTGATTAAAATAATTAACCGGAGCCAGGTTTGGATTGACCATCAGGTTAAAAACGATATCATTGATATCTTTGGGCTCTTCAATTTGATCAATGGAGAACACCTCTTGGTTTTCAGCAATTTCAGCCATAACTTTTCTTTCTTTACTTCGATAATGGAAACAAAAATAGTCAAGTAGTTGATTTTTCCATAAAAAAAAGGGAATTTTAATTCCCCTGAAACAAACATCAAAATGCCATGAAACAAAGAATTGCTTTAATAACCGGAGCTACAGCCGGAATTGGTTTCGAAACTGCTAAAATACTTTCAGAGAATCATTTCAACCTCATAATCACCGGAAGGCGACAAGACCGGCTGGAAAAAATACAGCAGGAATTGGAAAATGAAAACTGCCAGGTGAAGACCTTGTGTTTCGATGTTCAACAAAAAAAGGAGGTTGACCAAGCACTGGCTTCGCTTACCGAAGACTGGAAAAAGGTGGATATTTTAGTGAATAATGCCGGACTGGCTGCCGGACTCGATCCGGTAAACCAAGCCAATGTGGACGACTGGGAGGCAATGATTGACACCAACATCAAAGGCCTGCTTTACATGACCCGCGAAGTTTCCAACTGGATGATTGCCCGGCAGCAGGGACATATTCTGAATATCTCGTCCATTGCCGGCGTTCAAACCTACCCCAATGGCTCGGTCTATTGCGCCACCAAACATGCGGTGAATGCCATCAGCAAAGCCATGCGTATTGAGTTGGCACCGCACAACATCAAGGTAGGGACGATCAGCCCCGGGGCGATTGAAACGGAGTTTTCGCTGGTTCGTTTCAAGGGCGACCAGGAGCAAGCGGCTAAAGTTTATGAAGGTTTTACACCCTTAAGTGCCCGCGACATTGCAGAAAGTATTTACTTTGTGCTGTCAAGGCCGGCGCATGTCAACATCGATGATCTGCTGATCATGCCAACGGCACAAGCCTCAGCCCGAGATATTTTCAGAAAAGATTAAAGGGGTTGGTTATTGGTAATTCGAGATTGGTTATTAGCCATTGGTTATTGGTCATTGGAAAATCGTCAATCGTAAATGATTAAATCGTAAATGATAATAGATTCTACCTATTTAAAGGCATTCACCCAACAAGTATTTGAAAAAATGGGATGCCCTGCCGAAGAAGCCTTGCTGGCGGCTGACTGTCTCAACCAGGCTGACCTGCGTGGTGTGGATTCGCATGGCGTGGCCCGCCTGAGTGGCTATGTGCGCTTGTGGGAAAAAAAACGACTGAACGCACGACCCAACATGCGGGTGGTTCATGAAACGCCATCAACTGCCGTACTCGATGCCGACCTGGCACTGGGCTTGGTTGCCGGCCCCAAAGCCATGCGTTTGGCTATGGACAAAGCCCGGCAGGTGGGCAGTGGCTGGGTCGCGGTAAAAAACTCGAACCACTACGGAATAGCAGGTTTCCATGCCATGATGGCTTTGGAAGAAGACATGATTGGCCTGTCGATGACCAATGCGAGTCCGCTGGTTTCGCCAACCTTTTCAAAAAGCCGGTTTTTAGGAACCAACCCCATTGCTGTGGCGATTCCCGCTAAGGATGAACCCCCTTTTGTGATGGATATGGCTACCACCACCGTTGCCAATGGCAAGCTGGAGGTGCTGCAACGAAAGGGAGAAGATGCGCCGCTGGGCTGGGCACAGGACAAAGACGGCCAGCCCACGACCGATGCCTTCGCCCTGAAAAAAGGAGGCGCGATGCTTCCGTTGGGTGGCGACCGCGAACACGGCAGCCACAAAGGCTATTGTTTGGGTGCCATGGTCGATATTTTTTCGTCGGTTTTATCGGGTGCCAACTACGGCCCCTGGGTTCCGCCGTTTGTCGCTTTTCTGGAACCACCAACCGACCCGGTGGGCGATGGGATTGGCCATTTTTTCGGAGCTTTTCGAATTGACGCTTTCCGCCCAGCCAATGAATTTAAAGAACACATGGACAACTGGATTCGAACATTTCGTCAGGCGGAACCAGTCAACGCCGGCGATCAGGTACTGATTCCGGGCGACCCCGAGCGGATGCTGACCCGTGAGCGACTGGCCAACGGTGTTCCGGTACAGCAAGCAGTTGTTGAAGACCTGGAAAACCTGGCTTCAAAATTTGAATTAACTTTTAACGCCAAACAAAATGCCTAAAACACTGGTTATTACCCCGGTTAAAGACTCCATTGAAACCACCCTGCAAACCATTCAGGCGATCCATCAGGCAGATGGCGATCACCTGCACGTGATTTACAACGATTTTAGTTCGCCGGAAACCAAAACCATTCTGGAAGAAAAAAAGGCAAGGTTTGGCTACGAGCTGGTCAATCTCGAAGATGTTACCCAAACACCGTCGCCCAATTACAACCTGGTGCTTCAGATGGCTCAAAAGCGGGCGCTGGAATTAAATGTTCCGCTAGTGATCGTGGAGTCGGATGTCATCATAAAAAAAGATACCCTGGACAAGATGCACGAGCTGAGCCAAAGCCTGACTGTTTGCGGCATGCTGGGTGCTGTAACCACCGACGAATCAGGGCAAATCAACTTTCCGTACCTGAATTTCAAAAATGAAAAGCAGCCAATCGCAGACACCTCCCATAGCTTGAGTTTTTGCTGCACCCTGCTTTCAACCGACTTGCTGAAAGGCTTTTCATTCACCGAACTGTCGAGCGAAAAGCATTGGTACGACGTTTTTATTTCACGGAAATCGAAATTGCTTGGCTTTAAAAACTACCTGGTTACCACCCTGCCGGTGATCCACAAACCACACAGCAGTCGCCCGTGGAAACAATTAAAATACACCAACCCAATCAAATATT
>NZ_LGIA01000088.1 GCF_001270965.1 Sunxiuqinia dokdonensis
ATAAGCCGCATTATTTTTATTAACTCTTTCAAACTTATTTCCTTTGAAAAGAATCCCGCTCATGAACTTAAAATAACCCGGATGCGGAGACAGCCCGGCGTTGAATCAATATTAACCCCAAAAACGAATGTATTATGCCTCGTTTTAAACGCTTCTTATTTCCCCGACATGCCCCGTAAACTCACGAGCAGCATCTATCAATACCCCGTATGTAAACCTTCAGGGTTTTCCGAAACCCTGGGGGTTTTGGGGAAACACAAAACCCCGGTTACACAAACAAAAATCTTAAAAGTATGAATGCTATTTTCTGCTTCCTGGCCTTGCTATGCTCTCTCCAGACCCGACGGGACGAATGTACGAACGCGCGAAGTCACGACGTCACGAGGGTACGCGGGCACGAAGGCCTTTCCCCGATAACCAATCCTTTGTGACTTGGTGTCTTTGTGTCCAATCTTCTTTTTACGAAACCAAAACTTAAAAATGATGAGATACAAACTCCAAATTCCGGTACGATTAATCCTGTTCACAGCCGGCATGCTTTTGCACTTTGTGCATTGCAGCCCGCCCGAACAGGAAGCGTCCGGCCCCTTAAAGCCGGGTGACCCGGTGCCCGATCTCCTGCTGAGGGATGTACTCAACTACCCCGGAGAAACTGCCCGCCTGTCGGATTTCGAAGGCAAGCTGCTGATCCTGGACTTTTGGGCTACCTGGTGCCACCCATGCATTGAAGCCATCCCGCGGTTCGAACAGCTACAGCGCGAGTTTGATAGCCAGCTCCAAATCCTGATGGTGACCTCGCAAGACAAAGCCGCGATTGCCAAATTCTTTGCAGCCCGCAAAGTCACCCTGCCCTCGGTAACGGGCGACACGACCCTCTCCGGCTTGTTTCCCCACAACCATGTTCCTCACGAGGTGTGGATCAGGGACGGGAAAGTGGTGGCCGTCACCGGCGAAGCGGAAGTCACCGCCGAGAACATCCGGGACCGGTTTTCGCCCAACGCCACGCCACTGGCCGAAAAGAAAAGCAATTTTGACTACGACCTGACCAAACCGTTACTGGTTGATGGTAATGGCGGGCAGGCTTCCGATTTGCAGTACCACTCGGTAATCACCGGCTACCTGGACGGGATCGGTGGCGGAGGGGTATATACAGACAGTCTAAACCGCTACAAAATCAGGGCGTTAAATGGCACCGTCCTGCAATTATACCAGGGAGCAGTGCGGCAGCTGGGAAATCTGGTTCTGGCTCACCCCAACCGGTGTATTGCAGCATTCAACAAGCAGGAAGTCCTGCCCCCGCAAAACGTGTCGGCCTACATGCCTGCTGCCCGCGATAAGTATTATTGCTACGAGTTGATTATTCCCTCCGCTTTAAAAGCACAGGCCGGGGAGCTCATGCTGGAGGATTTAAACCGTTTCTTTGGTGGCATCCATCACCTGCGTGGCACCATTGAAAAGCGACAGGTAAAATGTTGGGTATTGAA
>NZ_LGIA01000089.1 GCF_001270965.1 Sunxiuqinia dokdonensis
GAATTTCAATCAGCTTCATCACATCCCTTATTTCAGGAATGTTGCTGATTGATACCGGATCGGAGGTTAAAAGTGTTGCACAGATGATTTGAAGGGCTTCATTTTTAGCGCCCTGAGGCTGAAGCGTACCACTCAGTTTTTTGCCGCCATTAATTTGAAATGTTGCCATCCCGATGAAAAGTATTAGTCGTTCTTGCGGTGTTTTTTAGGGCCACGGCCGGGGCCTGTATTTTGTTTTTTGCGTGGAGCCGAACGAAAAAGGATGTCGCGTGTTTCCGCTAATTCCAATCCTTCTCTTTTTATTCTTCCTTTTGAAAGCAGCTCCAGGTCTTTGTAAATTTTTTCGTCATCCACCGCATCTTTGTTCCAGGTGAGGTACGATTTTTTCATGTGGTTGGCCAGCAGCTTAATCAGGACTTCTTTTTCTTCGCCACTTTCGTATTCTGCTGCTTTCTCCACCATTTCTTCAATCGTTTTTCCGTAGTAACGTAATTTGATGTGGTTGCTGGAGTAGGGAACTTTTTTAGGTGGTTCCTGAAATGTTTCCGGTTTGGGCGGGTCGTAAGGATAATCGATATCCAAATTAAAACCAGCCATAATGGCCAGGTGATCCCACAATTTGTGCTTGAAATCATTAATGTCGCGAAGGTAGGGATACAAATTTCCCATTATATCAATAATGGTTTGAGCAGCCAAATTGCGTTCTTCACGGTCTTCAATGGTCATGATGTGATCGACCATATTTTGGATATTACGCCCATACTCTGGCAGGGGTAATTTTTTACGATTCGAATTGTAATCCATTTAAAAAATATCTAATAAACTTTTGTGTCAATCAAGGTTGTATATCATTCGGTAATTCAGCCGATCATCCGAAGTGGAGTAGATTTTCTCTGTTTGCAAAGCTAAGTGAAAATATTTTGTTGGCAAATTTATTTTCGATATTCTTGATTGTATGCTTGTTATTCACTACGGAGAAGGTGAACTATTGCACAATTCTTAATTTGGCGAATTTTAAGAGCAATTGTTTTTGGCCGGCATTTGGAAAAAATACGGTGGCCTTCAAATTTGGGAAACTGCCTTCAATTTGCTGAACTTTACCTTTGCCAAAGCGCTGGTGTTCAACGGTCATGCCCGTTTGAATGTCGCGTGGGTCATCGCCGTCGAAGTTTTGCGCCTGTTTTTTTGCTTGACGCAACTGGATGAGTTTCTGGTTCATGCCTGGCTGGTCGGCGGCTTGAGGGCGTCGTCCGGCTGCGGTTGGCTTGCCAAATGTTTGTTTATGAATGGCTTTACCTTCGGTCGGCACCTCGTCAAAGTTGAATTCGTCGGCATCGGGCAAATCGAGAAACTGGGGATCGACATCAGCAATGAAACGGCTGGGGTTACAGAAATCCAGTTTTCCCCAACGATAACGCTGACGCGCAAAACTCAAGTAGGCATTTTCCTCGGCGCGGGTAATGGCCACATAAAACAGGCGTCGTTCTTCTTCAAAGGCTTCGGGTGTAATGTTGCCAAACTGGCTCGAAGGAAACAGGTTTTCTTCAACCCCCACAATAAATACATTTTTAAACTCCAATCCCTTGGCTGAATGGATGGTCATGAGGGTGACCTTATCCCGGTCTTCGTCTTTCTCCGAATCCTGATCGGTGAGCAGGGCCACGTCTTCCATAAAGTTGGCCAGCAGGTTGGGTTGGCCTTCTTCTTTCGCATTGATGGAGAATTCCTGAATCCCGTTCAGCAATTCCTGGATATTCTCAAAACGGCTCAGCCCTTCCGGTGTTTGATCTTTGTACAGGTCCTTAATGATGCTGGTTTGGGTGGCAATTTCGCTGGCCATTTCGTAAGCATCATTCAAATCGATTTTTTCCTGAAATTGTTTGATGAGGCCCACAAATTGCATCACTTTTCCGATTGTCCCTTTGTTAAGTCCGGCATGGTTGATGGTGGCGCTTTGCTCAACAATTTCGAAGATGCTCACGCCTGTGGCTGTGGCCGCCTGTTCAAGCTTAGTAAGCGTGGTGGCCCCAATGCCGCGCGCCGGATAATTGATAATCCGCTTCACTGCTTCGTTGTCTTTGGGGTTGATTACCACCCGGAAATAGGACAGCAAGTCTTTGATTTCCTTGCGCTGGTAAAAGGATAGGCCGCCATAAATTTTGTAAGGAATATTTCGTTTCCGAAGCGATTCTTCAAAAATCCGCGACTGGGCGTTGGTACGGTACAGAATCGCATAGTCTTCGTAGCGATAATGATGTCGCATGCGGGTTTCTGTAATTTCATTGGCAACCAAATAACCTTCTTCATTGTCGGTCAAGGCCGAAAATACTTTGATCGGGTTGCCCTCGGCATTTTCAGAAAAAACACGTTTCTGCAACTGTCGCTTATTTTTTTGAATCACACTGTTGGCTGCATTCACAATGGTTTGTGTGGATCGATAATTTTGTTCCAACTTGTAAACCTGGTGCTTGGGGTAATCTTTCTGAAAATTCAGAATATTTTCAATCCGGGCACCACGGAAGGAGTAGATGCTTTGCGCATCGTCGCCCACCACGCAAAGGTTTTGGTGGGTAGCTGCCAGGTTTTTCACAATCAGGTACTGGGCAAAATTGGTGTCCTGGTACTCATCTACCAAAATATAATCAAACTGTTGCTGGTATTTCTGAAGAATTGCTTTGTTGTCGCGGAACAAGATGTTGGTTTTCAGCAATAAATCGTCAAAATCCATGGCGCCGGCTAAAAAACAGCGGCGGGCATATTCCTTGTAAATTTCGGCAATGCGCGGCATCCGGATGCTCATGTCATATTCTCTGACCTGGGCATTGGTGGCATAGGCTGCCGGGGTAATCAGGCTGTTTTTTGCAGCGGATATCCGGCTCGAAACCACGTTGGGTTTATAGGTTTTATCATCGAGCTTGAACTCTTTAATGATTGTTTTTATCAGGCTTTTGGAATCAGCTGAATCGTAAATCGTAAAATTCGACGGGTAGCCAAGGACTTCCGACTCTACCCGCAAAATACGCGCAAAAATGGAGTGAAAAGTGCCCATCCACAGGTGTCTGGCCGTTTGATTGCCCACAATTTTGGCAATCCTTTCTTTCATTTCTTTGGCTGCCTTGTTGGTAAACGTAAGCGACAAAATGCTGCCCGGGCGCGCGCCTTGTTTCAACAGGTGAGCAATGCGGTAGGTCAGCACCCGGGTCTTTCCGGAGCCTGCACCGGCAATGACCAGCGAAGGGCCGTCGGTATTTTCAACTGCTTGTCTTTGGGCTTGATTTAATTCTTCGAGATAATTCACAATCACAGTGTTTCAAAATCAGCTTCAAAAGTATAACCTATTTTCCTATTTTACTGTATTATGCAGGCCTAGTTTTCAACAAAAAGGAATCAGGCAAAAAATGAAAGTTGGTAAAAGATAAATCAATTATAAACGTTAATATTGTGAGGTCATATAATTCAAGCTGATTTTGATGATGAAACGACAACAGACACTTAAACTTCTATTTTTATTGATTGCGTTTTTTATTTCGATAACAGTTGGTGCTCAGATTTCAGCTCTTTCGGATGCGTCAATTCCAACAGAATATAGTGCAGGCACGCAAGATCTGATTCATATTTTTTGTTCGGCTCCCGATCAAAACGCCGGCCAGCTGACGGCGACCTCGGCAAGTGGAGCTGGTGCCAATTTTGAATGGACGAAGTACAATTCAGGAACGGGTTTGTTTGATCCTTTTCTTTCCGATAATTCAGGAGGAGCAACATCAACGATCAGCAATTTGGAAAGTGGCGGCTATCGGGTTGAAGTGACTGCAGGCGCAACAACCGAAACTTACACCGCGTGGGTGATGAACAGTTGGTACACAGCGACTGCCGAAATTACGGAATCAACCTGTGATTATTTCCAGGTTCAGGCTGCTTTTGAAGAAGCGCAATTGGTGTATTACGATTTGGCGACCGGTGCTGAACAACAGATTTTTAAGGATGTAAAAACACGATGGACTGCGGATGGCGACCAGGTAGCTGCCGTGCTGAACCCGCAAATCTTTTCGCCTCCTGCCCGAAATACAGAATATACGCTGACTGTTTATGACCGTTTTGACTGCCAGGTTGAAGTGAGTGTTTTGTATGAAAGTGTCGTCACGGCAGCTTCTTTTGCCGCCAGTCCGATGGAAGGCGAAGCACCACTGGAGGTGGCGTTCACCAGCACTTCGTTGAATGCCGATCAGTACGAATGGTTTTTCTTTCGCGATCGGGATGAAATGATTCTCGAAGGACAAGGCGGAACGGTTGTTCAGGATAGCATTTTGCAAACAGCAATTGATCAAAACCCCGTGTTTGTTTATGAAAATTCAGGGACTTACCAGGTTAAGTTGGTCACCACCAAATTTTCGGATGACTTTGCGTGTCGCGATACGTTTTACCTTGACAGCTATATTGTTGCGCTCAGTTCTTTGGTTGAGGTGCCCAATGTGTTTACACCCAACGGCGATGGTCTGAATGATGAGTTTGTTGTCAAATACCAGTCGCTCCAGTCGATTCATGTCCAGATTTTTAACCGTTGGGGCAAGAAAATTCATTCGTGGGAAAACAACAATGTGCAGGGATTTGAATCTACCGTGAGCGAATCGGCCTGGGATGGGAAGATCGGCGGGCGCTATGCCAGCCCGGGTGTATATTACTACGTGGTT
This sequence comes from Sunxiuqinia dokdonensis, assembly GCF_001270965.1. Classification (GTDB taxonomy): domain Bacteria; phylum Bacteroidota; class Bacteroidia; order Bacteroidales; family Prolixibacteraceae; genus Sunxiuqinia; species Sunxiuqinia dokdonensis. Next base: position 4,689 of record NZ_LGIA01000089.1, read on the forward strand.
CAGGCTAAAGGACGCGATGACCAAACCCGGAATGCGCATGGTTTTTTCCATTTGTTCCGCGAAAAATAGACTTCATGTTAAAAGGGATCGGCCCCATAGTGTTTTCCTGTTTTATTTGTGTATTTTAGGCATTCAAAATAAAGGTACCAACGCAATCCGGCGTTAAAAAAAACCAGAAACATGCTTGCTCCAATTTGTTTGTTTACTTATAACCGACCGGAAGAACTTCAACAAACGGTTGAAGCCTTGAAGCGGAATTACCTGTCCAGCAAGAGTGAGCTTTTTGTTTTTTCTGACGGTGCAAAAAATCCGGATGTTGCCCCGAAGGTCGCCGAAGTCAGACGTTACCTGAAGACCATCTCTGGTTTTCAGTCTGTTTCCATTGAAGAATCCCCCATCAACCGGGGCTTGGCCAATTCAATTATCGCCGGTGTTTCCCGAGTTGTGAAGCAATATGGTAAAGTAATTGTTTTAGAGGATGATTTGATTACGACACCAAACTTTCTGAATTTTCTCAATCAGGCACTGGATTACTATCAAGATCATCCGCAGATGATGAGTATTTCGGGCTATACGATGGATTTGCCATCTCTGAAAAATTATGAGTCTGACTTTTACCTGGGCTACCGGGCGGCTTCGTGGGGCTGGGGGATTTGGAAAGATCGCTGGGAATTGGTTGACTGGGAAATGAAAAGCTATCATTCGTTTAAGTGGAACATTCGAAGGCAAATACAATTTATGCGCGGCGGCATGGATATGCCCTACATGCTTTGGAAACAGATGAATGGACGCCTCGACTCCTGGGCGATTCGGCTGGGCTACTGTCAATTTGAGAACAATCTGATCACTGTTTTTCCCAGTCAATCAAAATTGAAAAGTATCGGATTTGGAGATGAAGCAACGCACACAAAAAGTAGCCGGCGCTTTTCAACCAAATTGGATGAGGAATTGAAGACTGAATTTGTTTTCGATCCGAAGCCTAATCTGGAACCCACATTGGCCAGGGAGTTCCGGGAAAAGTTTTCACTGAAGTCGCGTTTGGCCGAGAAATTCAATTTTGTGTAATATGAAGCCTGACGTTCTATTCCTGCTACATCTTCCTCCTGCTATTCATGGATCAGCCATTGTTGGCTTGTCAATTAAAGAAAGTGAAAAAATAAACCACGCGTTCAACGGGCGCTTCATTAACCTGTTGTTGTCAAAAGAGGTAAACGATTCAGGAAATCTGTCGCTCCTAAAATTGTTTAAGGCTTTGAAAATCTCTTTTCAATTGATCAAGGTGTTGCTTCAAAAGAAGCCTGACGTTTGCTATTTGGCGTTGACAACCACAGGAACGGCATTTTTTAAAGATTTTTTGTTAATCGTTCTTCTGAAACTTTTTCGAATTCCGCTGGTTTATCATCTTCACAACAAAGGTTTTGCGCAAAAGGAGAACTCGTCGTTCTTTCGGAAGTTGTTTCGCTTTACCTTTAAGGATTCCAAAGTGATCATTCTGTCCAGGCAGCTTTTTTCGGACGTTGCTGCTTATGTCTCGCCGGAGCAGGTTGAAATATGCCCGAATGGGGTGGCGCGGGTTGCTGGCGATGTGGCGCCCAGAGCGAATGCGGTTCCCCGAATTTTGTTTCTCTCCAATTTAATCAAGTCCAAAGGAATCATTGTCTTGTTGGAGGCCTGTGTCGTTTTGAAAAATAGGAATTGCATTTTTCAGTGTGTCATTGCAGGTGGCGATGGCGATATTTCCGGAACCCAGCTCAATGAAATGATTCATTCTCTTGGTTTAGAGGAGCACGTCAGTTACGTAGGCAGTAAGTTTGGGCAGGAAAAGGATAGGGTTTTTAAAAGTGCCGATCTTTTTGTTTTTCCAACCTATTACAATGCCGAAACATTTGGATTGGTAAATGCTGAAGCGATGCAATATCGTTTGCCGGTAGTGTCAACCTTCGAAGGTGGTATTCCCGATATTGTGGAGGATGGTGTGACCGGCTTTCTGGTACCCCAGCGTGATGTGGGTGCACTGGCCGATAAGTTGGAGTTGTTGCTTAAAGACGAAGATCTTCGCAATCGAATGGGACAAGCAGGCTATCAGCGGTATGAAAATGAATTTACACAGGAGCGGTTTGAAAATAGATTGATAGAGATCATGCAGCGCGTACTTGACGAGCGTTCAATCAATGAAAACTGAGCTTTTGGTTTGCACACATCTGAATAAATATAAAGGAAGAGATGAAAGATTTCCGGTTTTACACACTACTTTACATTGACACAGAGCGGAAATCGGTCTCAGTCAATGGAATCAAAGGTAATTTCGAGAAGCAAATCGAAACCTACATCCGCTGTTGTGAGGTTTTGGCTAATTCCTTGGCTTTTTTTACGTCCAGGGAACTGATTGTCCTGACCAATCAAAAAGATTACATTGAGCGTTATTCCCGCAGTTTGTCTGCGGTTGAAATACCGTTTAGTTTAAAAATTCCGAGAGATATTGAATTTTATTCGGCACATTATAAAATTGATGTGATTGATTATTTCAAGTCGAGGGAAGATCAGGGAGAATACGCGATTTTAATTGATAGCGATGTGTTATGTCTGAATACGATTCCTCAAAATTTATTGAATTGTATTGAGAACAGTATTCCTGTGTATTATAATGTAACCAGTCAGCGGTATCCGGCTTATGGAAGGGATCGGTTAATTCAAGACAAGGAGATTCTGATGCCTGGCGAATCTTCTCTGGGCATTTGGGCCGGAGGTGAGTTTATCGGCGGTGATCGTGAGTTTTACGGACAGTTGGCTGACGAAATCAAGCAGCGGCAACAAGTTTACTTCGAAAAGTACAAATTGTTTCATCATCAGGGCGACGAAGTGCTTGTATCGGTAGCGATTGAAAGCCTGTTGCGGAAGGGAGTTTATATTTGCGATGTGGGCTCATTTGGTGGAATTAGCCGCTACTGGAGCCAGCCTACCCGGCACGTGCAAAATAGATGGAAGGCGTTTTTATCCAATTTCCTGATCCATCTGCCAGCTGACAAGGTGTACATTTCGCAAATAAAAAAGGTTGATGAGCGACTGAAAATTAGAACTGGCCGGTACCTGGCAGCGAAACGGTTCGACAACAGGCTTAGGTCAATGGTTCGAAAAATGATTGGGAAGCGGTAGCTGTTTGAAAGATAACGGAAAGTCTATAAATGCAAACAGGCAACCGCTTTTGGTTGCCTGTTTGGTTTTGTCGAATAACTAAATCGGGAATTGTTCAAAAATATTTATGGTTTATAATTATTCACATACAACATCAAAAACTTCGCTTGGGCCGGTTAAAGTCGCCCAATTGGGTTCCCAACCTTCGGTTATACTTTTAAATCCGGAGTAGGCGGCTGTGATGTGCGTTTTTTCGTATGGCCATTTCCAATCGTCTGAAATGATGATTCCGTTGGGATATTCTATTCCGCCAACATCCTTCCAGGTGTCTCCGTTGGGCATGTCCAGCTCCCAAATGTTCAGATCATACGCATTCGCGGTTCCCGGGTGAACAGTAATGAATGGGTAGTAGGGTTCGTTCGGGTCAAAATCAAAGTCGCCATCAATAGAAATCGTGATTTCAGCGGTAGCGTGAGGTTCACAGTCTGTATCAGTTCTTAGGGTGTTGGCTGCAAATGGGTAAGGATTGATATTTTCCTGCGGAAGATGAGCCTTCGTGCTGGCAAATACGGTGATGATGTAGTCATCGCCATCTTCTTCAATACCTTCTTCTCCAAAAACACCATCCATTCCATCGACAATACCCATTTTAGGAATTCTGATTTTGAATGCGTGGTCGTATGATGCTCCTCTGGCAGAGGCATAGAATGAAATCTTCAGCTCGTTCATGGATTTAATGACATCGGACTTAATAACTAAATCGTTGTAATCGCCATCATTTCCATCTGCTCCATCTTTCATCAGGTCTTCCCAAGCGTAGGTGAAATCAATTGTTGTTTCACATTCGTCCAGACAGAATTCAAAATAAACCGACCAGTTTCTTCCGGGAAATTGCATTGCATCAGCTAACGAGACGCCTTTGTCAGTTTCGTCGCAAACGCCACCCCATGCTGTTTCGCCATTCGAAAGTGCGGCGTGTGTGGCGATAAAGAAGCAATTGGCTCCACCAGTAACCTCATCAACATAGCTGGCAGGAATCATGACGGTATAACTGGTCATCATTTCTCCCATGCTCCACGATTTCTTGAATTCAAACTTTCCGGGTATTGCACCGCCGTTGCTGATTTTTTTATCAGCTTTAAATTGCTCTTCAGAGAGGAAAATATCAACGTGAGTTTCCAGCAGGTAGACATCAGGCTCAGTGATATTGAAAGTTACATAAATATCACCACCATCTTCACCTACCGTAACGTTACCAACATACATGTGCTGTCCGGCTACCAAACAAACCTCTTTGCAAGGATCAACCATGATGTGGTGGTCTTTAAGCGATAATTCACTTGTTACAGCTTCGTCATATGTTTTTTCACAGCTGTTGAATACAAGACCAAGCATCAGAAATGATAAGATAAAGACGATGCCTTTGTTGAGAGAGTAAACGTGCCTTTTCATAAATTCTTCTTTTTTTAGTTTATAAACAGATATTTAGAGCGAATACTTAAGAAAGAGTCTCGAGTTGAAACTCGATTTGCAATAGTTCGATCTCAGTTTATAAACTTAAGTCACAAAGCGATTCAGCACAATGGGTAATTTTACCTACCTGCAAATATCAATTTAGAAGAAGTATTTTGTTTTGAGAAGGAGAGTTGTTCCCATTGGCACCGGTGGCGATTTGGATTATTTTGCCCCAAATGGTTCGGGTTAAAACAAAAAACCCCGGATTGGCTGATCCGGGGTGCTTTCATCAATAGTAAGGCTTACTAGCTATGAAAGGATTAGAATTGGTCTTTTATTAATCTTCTTCTTGTTCGGCAGCATACGTGGCCAGCAGCTCATCCTGAACTTCCTGTGGCACTTTTTCATATCCGTCAAAAGCGATGGAGAAGATGCCGCGTCCCTGGGTAATTGAGCTCAGCGCAGTGATGTACTTATACATTTCTTTGAGCGGAACTTTAGCGTTGATTTTTTCGAATCCCTTTTCGCTGCCCATACCCATAATTAAGGCTCGGCGTCCCTGCAGGTCGCTCATGACGTCGCCCATGCGGTCGCTTTGAACGGATACTTCAAGGTTGTAAATGGGTTCCAGAATTTTTGGACCAGCATCCTTAAAGGCTTTGGAGAAGGCATTTCGTCCGGCCAGTTTAAACGAAATTTCGTTGGAGTCCACCGGGTGCATCTTGCCGTCGTACACATACACGCGGATGTCGCGGGCATACGAACCGGTGAGCGGCCCTTCTTCCATTTTTTCCATGATTCCTTTCAGAATGGCAGGGAGAAAGCGTCCATCAATGGAGCCTCCCACAATGCAGTTGTGGAAAAGCAGTTTTCCACCCCACGACAGCGGATATTCCTGGGTGTCGCGAATCGACAGCTTTTGTTCCTTTCCGTTCAGGGTTACGACCGTTTTGGGGTCAACACCTTCAATGTAGGGTTCAATAATCATATGTACTTCACCAAACTGCCCGGCACCGCCCGATTGCTTTTTGTGGCGGTAGTCGGCCTGTGCCATTTTGGTGATGGTTTCGCGATACGGAATTTTTGGTTTCAGAAATTCAATGTCAATTTTGAATTCGTTGGTATAAAACCATTTTAAGGTGTTCAGGTGGTATTCGCCCTGGCAGTGTACCAGCATTTGCTTCAATTCTTTCGAATATTCCACGAGGTAGGTTGGATCCTGGTCGTGCAGCTTTTGGAAGCTTTCGCTTACCTTTTCATCATCGGCCTCATTAACGGCTTTCAGGGCTACGGTGTGTCGTGAAGTTGGGAACACGATTTCGGCAAACTTGTAGCCGGCCGACTTTTCGCTAAGGGTGTTGTTGACATCTACATCTTTCATTTTTACTGTAGCGCCAATGTCGCCGGCAACCATGGCATCTACCTTGGTCCGGCTTTTTCCGGCCGATACGAACAGCTGAGAAATCCGTTCCTTGTTGCCATTTTTAGCGATAATCAAGTCCATTCCCTCTTTAACGGTTCCGCTCATTACCTTGAAGTAAGTGATTTCGCCTACGTGTTGCTCAATGGTTGTTTTGAAGACGATGAGCGATGCGGGGGCGTCTTCTCCTTTTTTCACAACTTTGCCCGTGATTTCCGGAACCTCCACGGCTTCGGCCGGCGACGGGGTGATGTTGGCCACGAATTCGAGCAGGCGGCCAACACCCATGTTGTGTTTCGCTCCGGTACAGAAAATGGGGAACAGGCTGCGGTCGATCATGCCCAGTTTGATGCCCTGGCGCATTTCGTCTTCGCTCAAACTGCCTTTTTCGAAGTACAGTTCCATCAGTGCCTCGTCATTCTCGGCGGCCATCTCAACGAGCTCATTGTGCAATTCGTCGGCGCGTTCCTGTTCGTCATCCGGAATGTCCAGCACTTCGGGTTTGCCTCCGCCGGCCGGATATTTATACAACTTCATTTTCAGAACATCGATAATGGAATCGAAGCCTGGTCCGGCATTCACCGGATATTGGACGATGGTCACCTTTTTGCCGAAAATGCTTTTCGCTTGGTCAACCGTTTGTTCGAAGTTGACATTTTCATGGTCCAGCTGGTTAAACACGAGGATCATCGGTTTTTTCGCTTGTTCGGTGTAGCGGCAAACCGACTCGGTTCCGGCTTCAATGCCGTGCGGGGTGTTTACCGTAACGAGGGCACTGCCAACCACATGAAGAGCGGAAACCACACTTCCACGGAAATCATCCATTCCCGGGGTGTCAATGATGTTAATTTTTTTGTCGTTGCTGAAGGTGTGAAGGACGGTTGAGAAAACGGAGTTGCCATAATCCTGCTCAATGGGTTGGTAGTCCGATACGGTGTTTTTGGCGGTTACCTCACCCCTACGGTTGATTACTCCACCCTCGAACAGCATGGCTTCTGCGAGGGTGGTTTTCCCACTGCCAGCATTTCCAATTAGAGCGATGTTTCGGATTTGATCGGTTTTATAGACTTTCATTTTATCAGTTTTTTATTGGTTTAAAACACGTTTTAAAGGTTGATTTTCCAATGGAAGTCACCAAAATTAGTAATAATTTTTTAACAAACAACGACACCGTATTTGGGTGAATATGTTATAAAAATGTTTTCTGAAAAGATATGTGCTCTTGATGTCCTATTTTTTTATATGAGGAGGATTTTGGCCCGACTGAGTAAGGATCTGTTCCGACAGACCGAGCAGCCATTCCGGTGCATCGAGCAGCCATTCCGGTGCATCCAGCAGGTATTCCGGTACATCCAGCAGGTATTCCGGTGCATCGAGCGGATATTCCGGTACATCAAGCAGATCTTCCGGTGCATCGAGCGGATATTCCGGTGCATCGAGCAGGCATTCCGATCCATCGAGCGGTTATTCCGGTATATTGAGCACTATTAACGGCCAATTGTGGATAATTAAACAGCTGGTCGGGCGCACGAATGCCGATTTCCCTTATTTTTAGGGTGTAAATAAGCGCTATGCCTCGTTTTCCTCATTATAAACAACCTGACGCCATGGATTGCGGGCCGACTTGCCTGCGGATGATCGCCAAATTTTACGGGCGCAACTTCAATTTGAATTATTTACGCGAGCAATCGCACCTATCGCGCGAAGGGGTTTCCTTGTTGGGCATTAGCGATGCGGCCGAAGCCATTGGCATGCGCAGCCTCGGAACCAAGGTCACCTATGCCCAACTGGTGAAGGATGTGCCCAAGCCGTGCATCGTACACTGGGACCAGAATCATTTTGTGGTGGTGTATGAGGTGAAAAAAGGGAAAGTTTTTGTGGCCGACCCGGCTTTTGGCCTGGTGAAGTACAACGAACAGGAGTTTAAAAAGCACTGGCTGGCCACGGTTACTGATGGGCAGGAAAAAGGCATTTGCCTGATGTTGCAGCCGACACCGGCCTTTTACGACCAGGACGATGAGGTGACCGACCGTACGGGATTTGGATTTTTGTGGCGCTATGTCAGGCCGCACCGGCGACTGGTGGGCCAGCTGATGATTGGCTTCCTGGCAGCGAGCATCATCCAGCTCATCTTTCCGTTCCTCACCCAAAGTATTGTTGACGTGGGAATCAACAACCAGGACATTGGTTTTATCTACCTGGTGCTGGCTGCGCAAATGATGTTGTTCATTGGTAAGATGTCGGTCGACTTTGTGCGGTCGTGGATTTTATTGCACATCAGTACCCGGATCAATATTTCCATTATTTCTGATTTCCTGATTAAGTTGATGAAGCTGCCCATCGGCTTTTTCGATACCAAAATGATTGGCGATTTGATGCAACGGATCCAGGATCACCGCCGGATCGAGCGTTTTCTGACCACACAAACCCTGAGCGTATTGTTTTCGCTCTTCAATCTGGTCATTTTTGGCGTGGTTCTGGCTATTTATAGCTGGAAAATTTTGCTTGTGTTCGTGGTGGGCTCGGTGCTGTACGTGGTTTGGGTTTACCTCTTCATGCAAAAACGCCGGCAGCTCGATTATAAAAAGTTTACGCAGTTGAGCGAAAATCAGGGGATGCTGATCCAGCTGATCAACGGCATGCCCGAAATCAAACTGAATAATTACGAAAAACAAAAACGCTGGGAGTGGGAGCGTATCCAGGCGCGACTGTTCCGGGTAAACGTGCAAAACCTGTCGGTTGACCAGTACCAGCAAGCGGGTTCGGTTTTTATCAACGAAACCAAAAATATTGTGATCACCGTGCTGGCAGCCATGGCGGTGCTGAATGGCAACATGACCCTGGGGATGATGCTGGCCGTGCAATACATCATCGGGCAGTTGAATGCTCCCTTGTCCGATCTAATCAACTTTATGCATTTGGCGCAAGATGCCAAGATCAGTCTGGAGCGCTTGGGCGAAATTCACCAAAAGGATGATGAGGAGAAAAAAGACGATCCGCGCATCAATACCATGCCGGCTGAGCGCACCATTGCCATTACGGATCTGGTCTTCCAGTATGAAGGACCGCATTCGGCCAAAGTGCTGGACCAGATCAACCTGACGATTCCGGAGAAAAAGCTGACCGCGATTGTTGGAACCAGCGGAAGCGGAAAAACTACGCTGGTGAAACTGCTGTTGGGATTTTATCCGCCGGTGTCGGGAAAGATCCGCGTGGGCGACACCGACCTGAAGAATTTTTCGCAACAGTGGTGGCGCACAAAAGTTGGCGCAGTCATGCAGGATGGCTTCATTTTTTCGGACACGATCGTAAATAATATTGTGGTGGGAGATGAATATGTGGATAAGGAGAAGCTGCTGTTTGCTGTGAAGACCGCCAATATTCAGGATTTTGTGGAAAGCTTGCCGCTCGGCTACAATACCAAAATCGGGCAGGACGGACACGGACTAAGCCAAGGGCAGAAGCAGCGGATATTAATTGCTCGGGTAATCTATAAGAATCCGGACTACCTGTTTTTCGACGAGGCGACCAATGCCCTGGACGCGAACAATGAAAAGGTCATCATGGAAAACCTGAACCGGGTGTATGAAGGAAAGACGGTGGTTGTGGTTGCGCATCGCTTAAGTACAGTAAAAAATGCCGATCAGATTGTGGTGCTCGATCAGGGGCGGATTGTGGAGCTGGGCACACATGCCGAGCTGACAGCGAAGAAAGGAGCTTATTTCAACCTGGTGAAAAATCAGTTGGAACTGGGAAGCTGATGAGACCTGATTGGACTCAGAGAAGAATGGACGCTGAGAAGATTGGACGCAGATTTTTATGATTTAGTATGATGAACGCAGAAGAATGAATATGCCAAAAAAGGACAACATAGAAATTCGTAGTGATGAGGTGCAAGAGATCATCGGAAAGTCGCCTTCGTGGTTATTGCGTAGCGGACTGACCATGATCCTGATTTTTGTAGTGCTCCTGTTGTTGGGTTCCTGGATTTTTCATTATCCC
>NZ_LGIA01000090.1 GCF_001270965.1 Sunxiuqinia dokdonensis
TGAGAATGGGAGAGTGAGAGAATGGGAGGGTGAGAGAGTGAGAGGGTGAGAGGTTTTAATCGCGAAGACGTGAAGCAGTTGAGGAGAAATGTGAACGCCGAAGGAGTAAAATATTCATCACCCCGTGCGAAGCTCGGGGATCTGCGGACAGTTAAGAACAAACAACCCCGGAGCGGGTTGAATTTACTCGCAGCAAGTACTTATCAGTTGTTCAATCCGCTTTGCGGTTGGCCCGGTATACACTCCTGTTAAACCCTCAAATTCTTTGGGGTGATGAATGTAAAACCCTGCGGGTTTCAGCGGATCCCATACGGTTTGTTTTTGCGTGTCGCCTAAAAGAAATCTTCAAATTCGGTCGGTTTCTGCTGGGGGTTGTTTTCTTCGTCGCAGTCCAGATTCATAATGAAATTCATGGGCCTTTCAAACTCATGATCGGGTCCGTATTCCAGGGTTTCGTCGGCATATACCTTTTTCATGAAGCGTCCCCAAATTGGGAGTGCCATGTTGGCGCCCTGCCCGGTTGAAATATCGTCGAAATGGATGCTGCGCAGGTCGGCGCCGGTCCAAACGCCACCCACCAGCTGCGGGGTGATTCCCATAAACCAGCCGTCGGAATGGTTCTGCGTCGTTCCGGTTTTTCCGGCGATGGGGCCTTCAATCTGCCCGTACACCGGGTGCCAGCGCACCCGTCGTCCCGATCCGCTGTCGACCACACCCTGCAGCAGGTTCACCATCAGGTAAGCTGTTTGCTCGTCAATGGCGTCGTGGCGCTCGGGCCGGAAGCGGGCAATGACGTTGCCATGCTTGTCTTCGATATGAGTCACAAAGATCGGCTGCGTATAAACGCCTTTGTTGGCAAAGGTTCCGTAGGCACCCACCATTTCGTACAAGGTAATATCCGAGGTTCCCAAAAACATGGAAGGCACCGGGTCAATCCAGCTGTAAACACCCATCTTATTCATCACGTTTACCACCGATTTTGGGTTGAACTGTTTCATCACCCAGGCTGAAATCTGATTCACCGAGTTGGCCAGTCCCCACTTCAGGGTGACCATTTCGCCTTCTCTTTCGCGGCTTGAATTTTTAGCTTCCCAGATGGTTCCGTCGGGCATCACAAATTGTTGCCGCACGTTGGGCACTTTGGTACAGGGCGACAAGCCGTTTTGCATGGCCAGTGTGTACAGAAAAGGCTTGACGGTTGATCCTACCTGCCGTTTTCCGCCTTTCACCATGTCGTACATAAAATGCTTGTAGTTGGGGCCTCCCACATAGGCGCGCACCTGGCCGGTGGCCAAATCCATCGACATAAATGAGGAACGGAAGAAGCTCAAATAGTGTCGAATGGAATCGAGTGGGCTCATGATGGTATCCTGATCGCCTTGCCAGGTAAATACTTCCATCTCCACGGGCTGTTTAAAAATCTGCTTGATCTGATCAAAGTTCTTGCCCTCGAGGCGTAAAACCCGGTAGCGTTCACTTTGGCGAATAAAACGGTTCAGCAAATCGTCCACTTCACTGTTACTCATATCACCCGAAAAGGGCGGGTTGTTCAAGCGTTTCAAGTGCTTGTCAAAGGCCGGTTGCAAATCCAGTTTCAAATGGTCTTCCAATGCCTCTTCGGCATACTTTTGCATGCGCGAGTCGATGGTGGTGTAAATCTTCAGTCCATCCTCATACAAATCGTAGTTGGTTCCATCGGGTTTGAAGTTTTTCTTGCACCAGCCAAACAGTGGGTTGGTTTCCCATTCGACCGAATCTTCTTCAAACTTAACTTGCTGCCACGATGCATACCTGCTACGATCGGGTTTTGATGCGCCCATGGTGATTCGCAAATACTCGCGAAAATAAGGAGCCAGTCCCCGCTTAAAATCTTCTTTCTGATAATCGAGACCCAAGGGCAACGCCTTCACCGAATCGTAAGTTTGCTGGTTGATGTAGCCGTATTTTTTCATTTGGCTCAACACCACATTCCGCCGTTGCTTGGTTAGTTCGGGCCGGCGCACCGGATTGTACAGCGACGAGTTTTTGGCCATACCCACAAACATGGCTGCCTGGTGTAATTGCAGCGAGTCGGGTTCCACATTGAAATAGATGCGCGAGGCGGATTTAATGCCCACGGCTAAATTCAGAAAATCATACTTATTTAAATACATGGTCATGATTTCCTCTTTGGTATAGCTCCGTTCCAGCTTGACAGCAATCACCCATTCCTTAAACTTGCGAAACACCAACTGAAGTTTGTTTTCGAAATCCTGGCGGGGGAAAAGCATTTTGGCCAACTGCTGGCTGATGGTGCTACCTCCGCCAGAACTTTCGTCGCCGGTTATAACCCCTTTGGCCACACGGAGTAAGCCCTGGAGGTCGATTCCGGAGTGGCGGTAAAATCGAACATCTTCTGTTGCGACAAGCGCTTGAATTAACTCAGGCGTTAAATTTTCATAGTCCACATAGCTGCGGTTTTCTCTGAAATAACGCCCCAGCACAACGTGGTCGCGCGAAATTACGTCGGATGCCAGCAAACTTTGCGGATTCTCCAACTCCCGAAAAGTAGGCATTTCGCCCAGTTTCCCTTTCGCAATAAAAAAGAAGAAGGCAACGACAGCCAGTAAACCAACAAAATAAAAAGACCAAAACAGGGTTGTATATTTTCTGAATTTATTTTTTTCTTTTTCCATGCGTTGCGATAAGAAGTTTGGGCAAATATAACGAAAGGAATAATAATATTATTTTTCGCTTTGGAAAACAAGTTTGGAACGAGAAAAAACCTTTTTAACATCACTCACAGGCCGACAAAGTGCCTGTGCCAAACGATTATTTTTCGAGCTGATTTTTCTCATCCAGCAAGCTAGCAATGAGAGTCGAAGCGCAATAAAATAATCATTATCAAATAAATATGAGACAAAAAATATTCATCTAAAATTTGAAGATGGTCAAGCATTTTCTTTTATTTGCAGAAATTTTTAGAAAACAGGAGGTTTTATGCACGATAATCTGGTCATTGTGGAGTCGCCGGCCAAAGCAAAAACAATTGAACGATTTTTAGGGAAGGAATATTTCGTTACATCCAGTATGGGGCATATCCGAGACCTCGAGAAAAAGGATTTTGGGATTGATATGGAAAACAATTATCAGCCCAAATATATTGTCTCACCCGACAAAAAGAAAATTGTTGCTGAGCTGAAGAAACATGCGAAGGAAGCCAAAATGGTTTGGATCGCATCGGATGAGGACCGTGAAGGAGAAGCCATTGCGTGGCATTTAAAAGAAGTGCTGAAACTCAAACCCGAAAAAACACGGCGGATTGTCTTTCACGAAATAACCAAAGAAGCCATTTTAAAGGCCATTGCGAACCCGCGTCCCATCGATGAAAACCTGGTGAATGCACAGCAGGCCCGTCGGGTGCTCGATCGCATCGTCGGATTCGAAGTCTCGCCGGTTCTCTGGAAAAAAGTAAAACCATCGCTGTCGGCCGGGCGGGTTCAGTCGGTTGCTGTTCGCCTGATTGTGGAGCGCGAACGCGAGATTATGAACTTCGAAAGCCAGTCGAACTTTCGCGTGACTGCCGTTTTTCTGGTGCCCGACAAGAATGGAAATCCGGTGGAGCTCAAAGCTGACCTCAAAAAACGGTTCGAAACCAAAGAACAGGCGAAGGCTTTTCTTGAAAAGTGCAAAACCGCCGAATTCAGCATTGCCGACATTGTAACCAAACCGTCGAAACGCACGCCGGCAGCGCCATTTACCACCTCAACTTTGCAGCAGGAAGCCAGCCGCAAGCTTGGATTCTCGGTGTCGCAAACCATGTCGGTCGCCCAGCGCTTGTACGAAGCCGGTAAAATTACCTACATGCGTACCGACTCGGTCAACCTGTCGTCGCTGGCCATCAATACCGCAAAAAATAAGATTATTGAGTCGCTTGGAGAGAAATACCATAAACTACGTCAATACAAAACCAAATCAAAAGGTGCCCAGGAAGCACACGAAGCCATACGTCCCAGTTATATCGACCAGGAAGAGGTGAGTGGCTCGAACCAGGAAAAGCGCTTGTACGAATTGATTTGGAAACGGACCATCGCTTCGCAAATGGCTGATGCCGAACTGGAGCGCACCACCATTAATATTGCGGTCTCCAACAGCCCCGAACTGTTTCAGGCAACTGGCGAGGTCATCAAATTCGATGGTTTCCTGCGGGTTTATATGGAATCGACCGACAACGAAGACGAATCTGACGAAAACGCCAGCTTGCTTCCTCCGGTAAAAGAAAAGCAAGCCTTACGTGCCGAGCTGGTTGAGGCCACCGAACGATTTACCCAACGCCCGCCACGATACACCGAAGCCAGTTTGGTTAAAAAACTGGAGGAGCAAGGCATCGGACGACCATCAACCTACGCGCCAACAATTACCACCGTGCAAAACCGGGGTTATGTGGTGAAGGAAGATCGCCCGGGTGTGGAGCGTCAGTTTGTTCAAATGAGCCTGGTGGATAATCAATTGAAGGAAGCGGTAAAAACTGAAATTACAGGAGCCGAGCGTTCCAAGCTTTTCCCAACAGACATCGGCATGGTGGTGAATGACTTTTTAATCAAGTACTTTGATAAAATCATGGATTACCGTTTTACCGCCAAAGTTGAAGTTGAGTTTGACGAAGTGGCTGATGGGAACCGCGTTTGGAGCGAGGTGATTGATGAATTTTACAAGCCTTTCCACGAGAATGTAGAAAACGCGTTGGAAGTGTCGGAGCGCACAAATGGTGAACGTATTTTAGGAGACGATCCGAAAACAGGTAAGCCAGTCTCGGTTAAAATTGGGCGTTATGGCCCGTTGGCGCAATTGGGTGAAACCACTGAAGAAGGGGAGAAGCCACAGTTTGCGAGCTTGAGAAGCGGACAACACCTGGAGACCATTACCTTGGAAGACGCCTTGGATTTGTTTAAGCTTCCTCGCGATTTGGGTGAATACGAAGACAAAAAAGTGAGCGTGGCCATTGGCCGGTTTGGGCCCTATGTGCGGCACGACAATAAATTTGTGTCGCTCGAAAAAAATGTGGACGATCCCTACACCATTGAGCTCGATCGTGCCATCGAACTAATTGAAGCCAAGCGGGAAAAGGATCGCAAGGCCCTGATCAAAACCTTTGACGAAGAGCCGGAACTCCGGATTCTGAACGGACGGTGGGGACCCTATATCTCCTACAAAAAGAAAAACTACAGAATCGCTAAAGGAACCGAGGCCGAAAAACTTTCACTCGAAGACTGTATGAAGATTATTGAAGCAGGCCCAAAGCCGAAACAAAAAAAGAAAAAATAATATCCTAAGGCAAACCTGAAAATGTTTGCCTTTTTTATTTATTTTCATCCGGGCAAAACTTTAAAGGGCTGCGGTTGCAGTTCGGAACTGAACCGACTTTAGAGATAACGAGCCCGAAACACGACAATAATTACAGTACGCTTGCGAATGGATACAAAGCTCTATTTGAAACCCATAGATTTTTCGAAGTTTAAACTTGCACCCTGGGCACAGTCAAAATTCAGCCTGGGGAAAATCCTGGAGAAAAACCAGCTTAAACTGCCGCTCTGCAAAGCAGAGATCGTCATTGTCGGTGTTGAAGAGGACCGCAACGCAGTGACCCGGGGAAGTGCCAAGGCACCCAATAAAATCAGGCAGCATCTTTACAGCCTGAATCGGATCTCGCCCCGCTTCAAAATCCTTGATATCGGCAACATCAAAGTGGGGAAGACGGTGAACGACACGTATTTTGCCGTACGCGATGTTTGTGGCAGCCTGGTTGAACAGGGCAAAACAGTTGTTTTGCTTGGCGGTAGCCAGGATTTGACATTCGGAATTACGAAAGCGTTTAAAGAGAATTCCTTCAACCTGGTCAATGTTGATCCAAAGTTCGATTTCAAAAAAGGAGTAAAGACCATTAGTTCCGAAAACTATCTGAATTTTATTGTTGAGAAGCAGCCGAATCTTTATGCGCAAACCATTTTAGGCTACCAAAACTATTTTGTTGACGGACTCGAGCTCGATTATGTCTATGAGGTTGGCGCTGAGGTGAAGCGACTGGGCGAAATCAGATACGATATGGTTAATATTGAACCCTATTTGCGTGATGCTGATGTGCTTAGTTTCGACATCAATGCGATCAGACTGCTGGAGGCTCCGGCCCAGTATTTCGGATCACCCAACGGCTTATACGCCGAAGAGGCTTGCCAGATTGGCCACTATGCCGGCATGGCTGATCAGCTCAAGGTGGCGGGTTTTTTCAACCTGATTCCCCGGTTGGATCATGATGATCTGAGCAGTAAGTTGATGGCGCAGGTGATCTGGCATTTTTTAGAGGGATTTTATCACAAGAAAGCGGAAACACCCAG
Source organism: Sunxiuqinia dokdonensis (assembly GCF_001270965.1). Lineage (GTDB taxonomy): Bacteria > Bacteroidota > Bacteroidia > Bacteroidales > Prolixibacteraceae > Sunxiuqinia > Sunxiuqinia dokdonensis. The sequence continues at coordinate 6,372 of NZ_LGIA01000090.1, forward strand.
CGGCGACAAAGAAAACTTTAACGAGTTTTTACTTGAAATTGACGATATTGACTTGCCGCTAACTTTTTATCAAAGTCAGAAGACCGGCCGTTGGTGGATGAAAATTACCGATGAAGATGACACCCGGGAGCAAATTATTTCGTGCACAGAGGAAGATTATCGCCTGGCTGCACAAAATGAAATTCCGGATCGCTGGTGGCGCAATATTCGCAAACTAAACCGGCTGGCAAAATAAAAAGCAACGGAATTCGTTGAAAAACATGATAAAGCGTTGAATGAAAAGACAAGGAGGAATTATTATTTTCACTTACTTTGGCACATAAACCGGGCAGTAACAGCCAATTTATGAAAAAAATATTTTACTTTTTATTTTTATCAATATTCGTTAACTTAGCCGCATATGGGCAGCAAGACCCCCAGTTCAGTTTCAATCGGGAAGCGATGTTGATTGTGAACCCGGGTTTTGCTGGAAGTAATGATGCAATAACTGGATTAATATTGAACAGATATCAATGGAGTGGCTTTGACGGAGCCCCCAAAACATTGTTATTTAGCGTGGAGACTACTGCGAACATATTTGGCGGAACAAGTGGGGTGGGATTAAATATCATCAGCGATGAGTTGGGGTTCTCCAAAAATACTTTGGTGAACCTAAACTACGCTTACCATACAACAACCAGTATCGGCGACCTCGGTATTGGTTCTTCTTTTGGCTTATTCAATAAAGCAATCAATGGCGAATGGATCACTGTTGGGCAGGACGGTATCACGGGCAACGGCAGTGGCGACCGTTGGATTCCACAAAATGAAGTGAGTCAGCTCACTTTTGATGCCGGATTGGGTTTGTATTTGAAATCAAATGATTATTTTGCGGCAATTTCTGTTACTCATATCAACCAGGGGGAGATTACTTACGGGGATGGCGGTGAATATTTTCCATTGATTAGAAGTTACTATTTGTCTGGAGGGTACAATATTAGCCTCTCCAACCCGTTATTTGAGTTGCGACCGGCGATTTTTGCCAAATCAGATCTGGCCAGTACGCAGGTCGATTTTACGGTAAACCTGGTTTATAACGAAAGGTTTTCGGGTGGTCTGAGTTATCGGATTGATGATGCTATCGCTATTTTAATGAGTGTTGAAATGCGCAATGGCCTGAATGTGGGCCTGGCCTATGATATCACAACCTCTGCTATGGGGAGATATGGATACGGAACACAGGAGATATTCCTGCGTTATGCCGTTGATTTTGGGAAGAGCAGATTAAAGAAATATAAAAGTATCAGATTTTTGTAAGCTAAACTTATGAAAGCAATACGCGGAGCTATGAAAAAAATATTTTCTTCAGGTTTAATTCTCGCAACAATTCTGGCCTTGTCCAGTTGCGGTAAATCCGGCAATGGAGAGCTTACCGGTGTTCAGGGAAGGGGCAAGTGGTTTGAGCCCGCCCCGTATGGGATGACCTTTGTGCATCGCGGAAGCGTGAATATTGGTCCGAACGATCAAGATCCAACCTGGTCATCAACACCAACCAAAACTGTGTCGGTTGATGCTTTTTGGATGGATGACACGGAAATCACCAACAATGAGTACCGGCAGTTTGTCAACTGGGTTCGCGATTCCATCGCCCGAACGTTGGTTGGCGAACAATACCCGGAATTCATGATTAGCGAAGATCGCGACGGCAACATCATCGATCCACCGAGAATCAACTGGGATGAACGCCTGGAGTGGGATGATCCCGACTACATGGATGCTTTGGAGCCGATGTACATTCCGAGCAACGAGCGTTTCTTTGGAAAAAAGGAAATCGACTCGAGAAAACTTTTTTACACCTACTATTGGATTGACTATCAGCAAGCCGCCAAAGGAGCTAACCGGTATAACTATGAAACCGAAAGCTACGAAGGCACCGTGATTGACCAAAATGGAGAAGAACGGCCCATTGAAAACCGGTCTTCCTTTATTTTTGGCGAAACAGCCCCTGTTTATCCCGATACCTTGGTGTGGATTCGTGATTACACCTACGCGTACAATGAGCCCTGGACAACCAAATATTTTTGGCATCCCGGGTTTGACGATTATCCTGTTGTTGGGGTGACCTGGCAGCAAGCCAAAGCCTTTTGCCATTGGAGAACCAAGTTGCATAATGACTATCTGAACAGCCATGGAGAACCTGAAATTCAGGATTACCGGTTGCCGACCGAGGTTGAGTGGGAATATGCTGCACGAGGCGACAAAGATATTTCAATGTATCCGTGGGGTGGTTATTACACCCGCGACGACGATGGTCGGTTTTTGGCTAACTTCAAACCCCTTCGCGGAAACTATGTCGAAGATAAAGGACTGGTTACCCTGAAAGTTGGCACCTACGATCCCAATGGATTTGGACTTTATGACATGGCAGGTAACGTGGCCGAATGGACCATATCGGCTTACGACGAGTCAGCCTACATGTATGTGAACGACTTCAACCCCAATTTCGAGTACAATGCCCGCCCCAACGACCCTCCGGTGATGAAACGTAAAGTGATTCGCGGCGGCTCGTGGAAAGACATTGCTCCATACTTACAAGTTTCAACGCGGAGTTTCGAATACCAGGACACCGCAAAATCATATGTGGGATTTCGTTGTGTTAGATCCTCTTTCGGTAATGAATTTTAGTCAAACCTTAATTCTGAAAAAATGAACATCGGTGAAATAATACAAAGCAAACGTTGGAAAGTATTTACAGGCTATGTTTATAACCTGGGAGCCTCAGTCGTCTTATTGGGTGCATTGTTTAAACTTCAGCATTGGCCCTATTCCGGACCGATCCTGATTATTGGTTTAACCACCGAAGCATTCATCTTCCTGATTTCGGCTTTCGAACCCCCCATGGAAATGCCTCATTGGGAGAAGGTCTATCCGCAGTTGAAAGAAGATTATGTGCTGGAGGAAGATCAGTATGTGGAAGAATCAAAAAACGGGTTCGGCGATTTATTTCAGAAAGCGGATATTTCACCCGAATTGATCAGCAAAGTAACGAAAGGCCTGACAGATTTAAGCAACACAGCCTCAAGTATCAGCGATATCAGTACCGCAACGCTGGCTACCGATATGTATGTTAAAAATCTGACGTCGGCCTCAGAATCGATGAGTACCTTCTCCGAAATTAGCAACCATGCCAATCACCAAATCAATGAATCGGTTAGTGGCCTGGTGAATTCGTATGCTACCACAGCCAAAAAGCTGTCGGAAAACAGCAACCAGATGCTGGATAAACTGGCCGTTTCCGGCGAAGAGTTTACCAACCAAATGTCGCAAGCGAGCAGCAAACTGGCCTCATCATACCAAAAGGTGGCCGGAACAATTGATACGGGAATGGCGGAACTGAGTAAAAACTCGGCCAGCTATGGTGAAAACCTCTCCAAACTGAACAAAAATCTTGAGTCGCTCAATTCGAGCTACGAGAGCCAGCTCAAAGAAACGAACCAACAACTTCAGTCCTCTCAAAATTTCTTTAAGGAAATGGCGCAAATGAATGCAATGATTGCCTCATCAACCGAAGAAATTAAGAAATACAAGAGCAATGCCGAAGAACTGAATAAACACCTGGAAGCCCTAAATTCAATTTATGGCAATATGCTGGGAGCAATGAACTACAAGAATAAATAAAAAAACCGATAAGCTCATTAGCATATGGGAACCAAGAATTGTCCGGAAACTCCTCGACAGAAGATGATCAACATGATGTATTTGGTGCTGCTCGCAATGATGGCACTAAATGTTGCATCCGAAGTGTTAGATGCCTTCCGCGTGGTGGATTCAAGCTTAATGCAAACACTCAAAAGTGTTGATTCAAAAAACAGCCAGCTTTACGCCTCTTTTGCCCAGGCCTATGAAGAAAATCCAGCCAAAGTACAAGAATGGAAAGATAAAGCCGACCGGGTGAAAGCACTTACTGACGGTTTGACCAATAAGATTACAGATCTGAAAGAGGAAATTATCATGCGTTCCGGGGGTACAAACCTGACAGAAGAAGGCGGATCGGTTAACCTCAGCAGCAAATCATTCATGGTCAACACCAAGGGCGACACCATTGTCATCAAAAAAGATGATGAGTTGAACGTGCCCTCCGAAGTGATGATTCGAATGAAAAAGGCAGAAGATTTGAA
>NZ_LGIA01000091.1 GCF_001270965.1 Sunxiuqinia dokdonensis
ACACCCGGACTGATTGAGCGTTACCTGACCCTAAATTTCAGGGAAGGGCAGCCGGTGTTGGGCGGCATCGATTTTCGGGACCGCCTCCGGGTGATGGACCAGTTTGTGGAAATCCTCAGTTTAAGTGATTTTTCCCATCTGCCGGGAGAACTGCGTCCGGCGGGAAACCATCCGCGAACTCAGCTGCCTGTTTCCTTTGTACACCCGGTGAGTTGGAAGCTGCCGTTTTCGCACCTGACCAACCAGTTTATCTATGTACCCGACCAGCAGCAGACCAAGGCCATGCTGGAAGACAGCTACAAGAAGATCTACAGCCTGTCGCGCTTCTCCTCGGAAAACAAGGTGAATTCCGGGCTGATTGAGCAGTTCCTGGATACCGTGCAAACCACGGGAGAGAAGCTGGTGAAAACTCATTTCAATGTGCTGCTTTTTGACGACTCCCTGCAACGGCTCAAGCAACACAAAAGCGAAACTGCTTCGGCTTTTTCGCTGATGAATTGTTTTCCCTACCAGCATTCATTTGATTTGCCACTATTGTTTTTTGCCTGCGTACCCTTTTCAACCCAACTGCCGGAAACGGAAGCCTTCATCACCCAGGTGCCTCAGGCTTGCTGTCTGACCAATTTTGAAGGAGCGATTCGAAGCTCGGATTCGGATTTTACCCTCTACCTGTCCAACCGCGAGGAAGGCTGCCCGGTTAAGATTGATCTTTCGGATGAACCGATGGACAGGCACCTGATCCACAACCGCAACAAGCTGGTGATCGGTGGATCCGGCTCCGGAAAATCGTTTTTCACCAACCATTTGCTACGCCAATATGCCGAAAGTGAAAACTGTCATGTGGTTCTGCTGGATGTGGGTCGCAGCTATGAACTGCTGACCCGCTACCTGGATGAGCGGCTGAAGGAGCGTGGTGGGGCGATGATGGTGGAATTCACCTCCGAGAACCCGATCTCCTTTAACCCCTTTGTACTGACCGGCTCTCTCGACGTGGAACGCAGGCAAACCATCCTGTCGGTGATCTACACGATTTACAAAGAGAACCTGACGGAGATGGAAAAGGATGTCATTGCCCGTTCGCTGTCCGAGTTTTTCAAAACCAAAGGCCCCGAACGTTCTTTTGATGGCTATTACGAGTTTTGCCTGGAATTTATTCCCGGGCTGGTCAGGGCGCAGCAACTGGACTTTAACAGCGCCGAGTTCTTTTTTATCCTCTCGAAATATTACCGGGGAGGGGAATATGACTACCTGCTGAACAAGCCCATGCAGACCGATGAGTTTTTCCGGTGCCCGTTTCTGGTTTTTGAATTGGACTCAATCAAGGATCACCCGGTAATTTTCCCCGTGGCCACGCTGATTATCATGGATATTTTCCTTCAGAAGATGCGCCAGCTGAAGGGCGTGCGCAAGGTCATTTGCATTGAGGAAGCCTGGAAAGCCATTGCCACGCCGCAGATGGCCGGTTACATCAAGTATTTTTTTAAAACCATCCGCAAGTTTTTTGGTGAGGCCATGGTAGTTACCCAGGAAGTGGATGATGTGATCTCCTCGCCGGTGATCCGGGATGCCATTATCGACAATGCCGACACGCGAATTCTGCTGGACATGGGAAAATTCAAAAACAAGTTCGGGCAAATCAGCCAGACCCTCGGACTGTCGGAGTTCCAAAAGGAGCAGATCCTGTCGATCAATAAAAACCTGCCGGCGGACCGAAAACTCAAAGAAGTTTTTATCGGCCTGGGCAGTTATTCGCGGGTTTTTGCACTGGAAGTCAGCCGGGCGGAATACTTCTGTTACACCTCGGAGCAAGCCGAAAAGGAGACGGTCCTGAAAACGCTTTCCGGGGGCTCCCGGGCATCTTTTTTAGAAACCTTAATATCCATTTGACATGAACTTCAAAAACAACACCATGATAGGAAAGAACAAAACAACAATCTTGTTACTGGCGGTGACACTGGCCCTTCTGGGAATTTCCCCTAAAACCGCCATCGGCCAGGCCCCGGTCACGGATGTGGGTGCCGGAATTCAGCGCGAGGCCCTTTGGACGCAAGAGAAGGGGATCCTGTCCAAAATCAACTGGTACAATATTTTGATTGAAGCCCTGAATGGCGATATCAAAGGCTTGACGGGTGAACTGCTGGGGATTGATCAGAAACTGCTGGAAAGTGTGGAGCAGGTTTCCGGGCTGATCAAAGACTATAAGCGCGTCAAGCACACCCGGGACATGCTGGAAAAGATCATGGAAATCTACACCGAAAAGCTGCCCAGGCTGGTTCAGGATGAGAACTTCACAGACCAGCAGGCGGTGGTGATTGTGCAGTCCTTTGATTTGATCCTGGACGACAGCCGCCAGCTGGCCACCGGTATTCTGAATACGATATTGAAGGACCGGCAATTCCTGATGGATGACAAGCAGCGCTACGATACCATCAACGGAATTTACGAGGATGTCCGCCGGCACTACGGCACCATCTGCTACCTCTACAATAAGCTGTTGTATGCCTCCTATCTGAAAAGTTTTGAAAGCGACAAGCTGGAAAGCTTTGCCCTGTATTACAGCCTTTATCAATAGCGAATTTTTGCGTTTCTAAATTCTAAACATCGTTAAAAGCAAATCATTATGAAACTTATTTTGCCCTTACTTGGATTGACCATGAGCGTCGTGGTTGCCACTGCCGTATTCCCTAAACAGGCCAACGCCCAGCGTCTGAATGTCAAACCCTGGCATGGCTATTACCCGGAGATGAACGACAGCTACCCGCTGAGTTTTGTGGCCTTCAAGGGTTGGCTGATTCCAAAGCCGCACGTTTTTGTCCGTACGTGGCCTACCCATTACTATGTGGAGCTGGGGGCTTTGCCGGTGTCTGATTCTGAAGCTTACGCCGGAGAAACTAAAACCGGTTTACTGCGCATTGTCGCCAGGCTGTTGGAACAATCAAAAATGAAAAGCCGGAGTGAAGAAACTACCCGGATCAAGAGCAATAAGGAACTGGAACAGGCCATTGAGCAGCGACTGTTCCAAGCCCGCTCTGATGAGCTTCCGGATATCTATGGGCTGGCCAACCGGTTTATCCGGCTGTACGATAAAATCCGGCAACTGGAGCAGGTGGAACAGACCACACCCATTAAAAAGATCCTTCAACAGGAGGCCGATGATTTGCTGCTTCGCTTTCTGATGGTCAACCTGCTGCAAACGGATCACGGGGAGAAGGTGGAGGCTTTTGCAGCGATCAGCAAAGCGCTCAATGAGCTGAGCGGAGAGACGGACTACACCATTCAGAAAATCCAGTATTACCGCATCTATGCCCATAACGCTAACCAATCCTATGGCTTTCTAAAAGAATAAAGCGGATTGACGATTGATCTATTTACAATTTACAATTTCATTTTGCCTTTGTCTCTCCCCTTTGGGGAGGTTAGGAGGGGCTTTAATCTTAATTTTTATGCTTTTACAAATTATCACTACTGACGGTTTTTTCAGTTTCACCGATTTGCTGGTCGATGCCGGGATTGACCAGGCCGGCCTGCTGGTGGATATGGCCCGGGCTATTGGCGGGATTGCCGCCTTCTTCTATATTGCCAAGCGCATCTATGAACAACTGATTGCTGACAATCCCGTCTACCTGCTTCCGTTGCTGCGCCCTTTTGCCCTGGTGCTGGTGATCAGCTTCTGGGGCCCCTTTGTCAACCTGCTGATGGTTCCCACCAAGGGACTGACCCGACTGTCGGAAGCCATTTATGCCGACAAGAAACACCTGGTAGCCGAGAAGCTGGAGGAGAAGCAGGATGCCATCCTGGCGGTGGACATGCCACTTTTCTATGAAAATGAGGAGAAAGAGGCCGCGCTCTGGGACAAGGGAATCAACCTGTTGTTGACCACCTACAATATTGTCAGCGGTCGTGCCCTTCAGCACCAGATCAATTTTTACATGATGAATGCCACCCGGCAGCTGCTGGAATCCTTGTTTGAGGTGCTGGTTTACCTGATTGCCTTTCTCCGAACCGTGTTTTGTGTGCTGCTGGTGGTCTTTGGTCCGCTGGTCTTTGCGCTGTCCATTTTTGACGGCTTTCAGGATAACTACCTGCAGTGGATCGCCCGTTTTATCAATGTGAACCTGTATCTGCCCATCGCCCTGATCATTTTATCGCTGGTACAGGAAGTACTGATCTTTGTGCTGGACCAGGAAATTGCCCTGATCCATTCGATGCTATTTTACCAGCCCTCGCTGTTTTTTGTCTCCAACCTGGTCGTTCCCGTCTGTGGAATCGTGGGTATGGCGCTGGTACCTAAAATTGCTTCGTGGATTGTGCAGGCCAGTGGAACCAACTCTGGTGGCGGTAGGTTGATTCGCACCGCTGC
>NZ_LGIA01000092.1 GCF_001270965.1 Sunxiuqinia dokdonensis
CAATTTCCTTTTCCGTCTGCTGCCGGGTCTGCTGCAACTTTTGCTGTGCTTCATGCGAATTCTCAGCGCTATACACCTGTGGGTGATGTACTGAACCACAAAGCGGGCAAGGATCTCCATCTTGCAGTCCCTCAGCAAATGTCTGGAGCTGTGACTTTAATCTCAGTTCATCAGCCTCTTTTTCCATTGACTTAATCTGGCTTTTAACTGTCTCAATCTTTTCACGGAGAAATTTCACCGCGGCCAGCTGATCGGACGCTTCCGGCAAATCAGCAAACAAAGCATCCTGCAAAAGTTTTTGAATAGCTTGTTTGATGGTGCTACCCTCTTCCTGATATTTTCGAACTTGCTTATCCGTCTCCTGCAATTGTGTCTTTAGGCTTTGCTCGTCTGCGTGCCAGGCCTTTGCGTGAGCCAAGACAGCCATGTCTGGCAGATCGGCCTTCTTTGATTTAATCCAAGCCTCAAGCTTGCCCTTGTCTTCTTTCAGCTTTTCCAGTTCTTCGCCAGTTTGACTCCAAACAGCATTTCCTTTTATTAGCCGTTCCTGATCGCTTGCTATCTTTGTTGCAAGCTCCCTGATTGTTAACAGCCGTCCCAACTCATCTGCTTTCTGCTTCAATTCTTCCCGCTTTTCATAAGCTGGTTTAATTTCTGCCAGTGTCTTTTCAATCGCTTCAATTTCAGCTTCCACTTTCTTTAGTTTTTCCGAATTGTGCTGAACCTGGGCTTCTTTCTGAGCGATTCTTTTGGTGCTTGATTG
>NZ_LGIA01000093.1 GCF_001270965.1 Sunxiuqinia dokdonensis
CTTTCCGGTTCAGCTTGACCTGAGCTTCACAAAAGCGGTTGGTAAAATTGTAAATCTCACGATCTTAGAAAGCGATAAAGTCCGCTACTCAAGGGCTATTCGCATCCCATCTAATCATTATTTCTTCACAGAAAACTTGAATTTGAAACCCACTGACGAAGGAATTGTCAATTACACGGTCCGTCTGGAACCGATAAGCGGTGAACAAAATTTGGCTAACAACAGCTATGATTTTTCGGTGAATGTCATTGCCGAGAAGCAGCGAATTCTGTTTCTCGCGCGTGGTCCACATCCCGATTTAAGCGCAATCAGTCAAGCCCTGGAAGGAATCAATAAATATGAAACAAAGCTGATCACAAGTTTCAGCAACGAACTGGATTTTTCGGCTTATGACCTGGTGATTGTCCATCAGTTGCCCCATGTCGATCCGCAAACAACAGATTTAGTGGACAAGCTTTTGCAAAGCCGCCGTCCTGTTCTTTTTGTTGTTGGAAAAGAAACCTCGATTTCCGGCTTTAACGGCCTGAAAACCGGCTTCCAGTTCCAGCCGGTCAAAGGTTTTGAGCAAGTCTCGGCTTTCATTCAGGAGTCTTTCAGCCTGTTTCGGTTCGATGCTACAGAAATGAAGCGCTTCCAGGATTTGCCACCGCTACTGGCACCATTTGGCGATATTGATCTTGATTCTTCACTGGAATTGTTTGCCAATCAAGTTATTCAATCCGTTGAAACGAAGCGCCCCCTGATTGCTTTCGGGCGGATTGACGGGCAAAAAAGAGGATTCATTGCAGGCGAAGGCCTTTGGCGATGGCGTATTCACAATTACCTGAACGACCGCTCGCATGCCGCATTTGATGACTTGATTCAAAAATTCGTGAACTATTTGATTTTGAAACCCGATGAAGACAATTTCAATATTTATTGGAAAACGAACTACGCAGAAGATGAACCGGTTATCATTCAAGCTGAATTGTTTAACGAGAGTTTTGAGTTGGATAATTCGCCTGAAGTTGACATCGAATTCATTCATGAAAATGGGCAAACCTACCAAGCCGTTTTCGATAAAACCAACGACAAGTACCAATTAAACATGGGCCGCTTGCCCGATGGAAACTATGCGTTTATCGCTCACAGTAAACTGGCGGAAAGCGAGTTCACCGAATCGGGAAATTTCAGTGTTAGCAAAATTCAAATTGAAGGGATTGAAACAGAAGCCAATTTCCAACTGTTAAGTCAAATGGCTCGTAAAACAGGCGGCGAATTCTTTCTTGCAGAAGCGGTGGATGAACTCATTCAGCAATTGAAACAGCATCCGAATTTACAAGCAAAACAAACCGAACAACAGATTTACCGCGAATTGCTGACAATGAAGTGGTTCTTCTTTATCCTGCTATTTTTATTAGCTTTGGAATGGTTTTTGAGAAAATTCTGGGGCATTTACTAACGATCAATCAACACTATGATAGTCAATAAATTCTATAAATTGCCAGCTCTTTTTGTCGGAATTTTATTACTGGCTTCGTGCGCTTCAACTTATAAAACTGTTTATGTTGAAGTTGCCAAACCATCAAGCTATCTGCTACCCAATGATATCGTCAGCCTGACGCTAATGAACCGGGCCATCACCGATGAGTTTAACAACTTCCCCGCTGATAGCCTTCAAAACTACTTTTATCGCCGTGGATTTGAAGTAAGTGCAGCGGTTTTGGACAGTACAGCAGCAGACACAACGTTGAAAGTTTTGGCCGAACTGCTGTTTGAATCCGGAAGATATGATGTTGTGATCCCCGAAGAACGCAATATTCCACGATCTGAAAGTTACTTTCAAGTTCCACAACCGCTGGAATGGGACTATGTTTCTGAGATTTGCGAAACGTACGAAACCGATGCCCTGCTGGTTTTGGAACGCTACATGAATAAAGTGATGACCAATTACATGAAAGTTCCTTATTCTGAAATGCACGAAGCTTCCATTGACTCAAAATATGATGCCATTGTAAGAATATACAATCCTGCTAGAAAGGAAATTCTTCAACAATTGATTGTAGCGGATACCATTTACTGGGCCGAAGCCGATTATTCACAAAAAAACTTATTCACCAACCGGCTGGTACCTGTCAAGCAAGCACTCATTGAAAC
>NZ_LGIA01000094.1 GCF_001270965.1 Sunxiuqinia dokdonensis
TGTTCCGCTTCGCTCCACGCCCGGGCGACACTTGCCCGAGCCCGCCCGCACCAAAACTTCAGCCTGAGATTATTTTCGTCAAAAATCAAAAAAGAAAACCAATTTAGCCACTCTCCACACATCCCGGCCCTGATGATAAAATGCAAGGCCGGGGCAAGTGTCCCGTTCCAAGGAGAGAAGAAATATTTCAATGCCATGAGTTTCGGGACAGCCTTGCATTTTCGCCCCGACTGGCTTGGAAATGGTTTTCTTTCTTTTTTTGCCTGTTTTTTCCTTTGTTTTTGAAAAAAATATCACTGTTCAAAACACAACAATCCAAACGGTCCCGGAGGGCGGTAAAACCCCACCAACCCTGTCGCGACTCAAAGCAGGACAAATCCATTCAAAATGAATTTTAGGGGAATACCTCCAGTTTAACCATATAAGACCCCACGTCGGTCCAGGTGGGGTAACGATCCGAAAACGACAATCCAACTTTGCACCAACGAGCGGTTCATCCGTCCGTGCTCAAATTACCAGTTTAGAAACCATAAAAAAGAACAGCATGTTTGGAATCGATCAGATCAGTTGGGGCCAATTTACCCGTTTTGTACTTACCATCATATTGCTATGGTACCTGGGACTTTTGCTTGTTTATTTTTTTCAAAAGAAAAGGAAGCTTACACCAAGGCTCTTTGAAGATGATGGGGCAGAGTTGAATCAGCCAGCAATGCTGGAACCCATCTCCGTATCTTCACAGGATCTGCCCCCGGCCATGCTTCCCTTTGTGCCGATTACCACGGTTTTCCTGTCGGTTTCCTACTACGAGGAAATGGGGATGGATGATGGCTTCTCCCTTGACCAGTTTCAGAATTCCAAAGATCCTCTGCCACCCGAAGTGATGGATCAAATTCAGTTTCAACAATAACCCTTCAAAATTTTAGCGATTATGAAAACAATTCATCGGTCTTTTCAGAAAGCATCCGCTTTCGTTCTGCTCTTTTTGCTTTGGATCTCCCAAAGTGTCGCCCAAAGCTCTGCTGGTATCGACCAGGCTACGGCCGAAGTAAATTCTTATGTCGATCCGATCTCCAACCTGATTATTGCCATTGGAGCCGTGGTTGGGCTGATTGGCGGCGTTCGCGTGTATATTAAATGGCAAAGCGGTGACCAGGATACCCAGAAAGCCATTATGGGCTGGTTTGGCGCCTGTTTGTTTTTGGTGTTGGTCGGGGTGGTCATCAAAGCCTTTTTTGCCTGATGGAAAGCTACACGCTTCATAAGGTCGACACCAGGCTATATGTGCAGGGATTCTCCGGTGTATTGGTGTTTAAAGCCCTGTACGCCGCACTGACAGCCTTTCTGCTGTTTGTGATCCTGTATATTTCTGCCGGAACCTTTCCGGCTGCGATCATCAGCATCCCGCTGTTTTTCGGCTATCTCCACCGGCTCAGCCGGATCCAGAAAGACCCGGGACCGGAAGGCTGGCAAAAGCAACAGACCAGCCGGAAGCTACCGGGCTTTATCCTGATAAAAAAACGTCTTCATCAAATACACACCTCATGATTCGTTCGATGCAAAGTAAACCAATCGATCAGGTATTGCCTGTTTTGGGTTTTAACGGAGATTATTTGGTTTCCAACAACCTGGACATGGGTTTCGGGCTAAAGCTCCAGCTCCCGGAACTGCTGAGTCAAAGTGCCGGGCAACTTTACATGCTGCATGATACCTTCCGTCGTGTGGTGAACCTGCTGCCGGCAGGGGCACTGCTTCATAAGCAGGATTTCTTCCTGTCCGACCGGTTTGATTCCAGCGACAACGAAAAGACGGTCAGCTTGAACGAAGCCTACCTGGATCACTTTACCGGCAGGCCTTTTTTGAGGCATGAATGTTACCTGTATGTCAGTTTGCTGAATCACGGCCTGCTGAAAAACTACCTGGGGTCAGCCCTGATCTTTTCGCGGAAAGCCCGGATGGCTGAGATCCGCCTCACAGACAAGCTCCGGGAACTTCAGAATAACCTGGCGGCGGTTTTGGTTCAAAGCGGCATGGACTGCGAGCCCATCAAACAGGAAACAGCCATTGGCGGTGTACGAACACCCGGACTGATTGATGGGCTCAGATCGGAAGAGAAAAAGTCTGAAAAAAAAACACGTGG
>NZ_LGIA01000095.1 GCF_001270965.1 Sunxiuqinia dokdonensis
GCAGCGGTGCGAATCAACCTGCCGCCACCGGAGTTGGTTCCACTGGCCTGCACAATCCACGAAGCAATTTTGGGAACCAGCGCCATGCCCACGATTCCACAGACGGGAACGACCAGGTTGGAGACGAAAAACAATGAGGGCTGGTAAAACAGCATCGAATGGATCAGGGCAATTTCCTGGTCCAGAACAAAGATCAGCACCTCCTGAACCAGCGATAAAATGATCAGGGCGATGGGCAGATACAGGTTCACATTGACAAAACGGGCGATCCACTGCAGGTAGTTATCCTGGAAGCCGTCAAAAATGGACAGCGCAAAAACCAGCGGACCAAAAACCACCAGCAGCACACAAAACACGGTTCTAAGAAAAGCAATCAGGTAAACCAGTACCTCAAACAAGGATTCCAATAGTTGCCGGGTGGCATTCATCATGTAAAAATTGATTTGGTGCTGCAGGGCACGGCCGCTGACAATGTTGTAGGTCGTCAGCAGCAAGTTGATTCCCTTATCCCAGAGTGCGGCCTCTTTCTCCTCGTTTTCATAGAAAAGTGGCATGTCCACAGCCAGGATGGCATCCTGCTTCTCCTCCAGCTTCTCGGCTACCAGGTGTTTCTTGTCGGCATAAATGGCTTCCGAAAGGTGGGTCAGCCCTTTGGTGGGAACCATCAGCAGGTTGACAAAGGGGCCCCAGAAGCTGATCACCAGCACCAGGGCGAAAGGGCGCAGCAACGGAAGCAGGTAGACGGGATTGTCGGCAATCAGTTGTTCATAGATGCGCTTGGCAATATAAAAGAAGGCGGCAATCCCGCCAATGGCCCGGGCCATGTCCACCAGCAGGCCGGCCTGGCTAATTCCGGCATCGACCAGCAGATCGGTGAAATTGAAAAAGCCGTCGGTAGTGATGATTTGTAAAAGCATGTGTTTGGATTTTGGATGGTTAATCGAACTGGCAATGTGTACCCTACCGGCTTAAAAAAGCATAACTGTGGAACTGGTCGTTCTGGTAGAAGTTAAAGTGGCTGACCTTTTGAAAGGTATAGTCCGTCTCTCCGCTCAGCTCATTGAGCGCTTTGCTGATCGCTGCAAAAGCCTCCACCTTCTCTCCGTGATCCGTTTGCAGCAGGTTGACCATCAAAAAGCGAAGCAGCAAATCATCGGCCTCCTGTTGAAGGATCTTTTTAATGGGTGCGGTCTGTTCCAACTGGTCCAGTTGCCGGATTTTATCGTACAGCCGGATAAACCGGTTGGCCAGTCCGTAAATATCAGGTAGCTCATCGGAACGGGCTTGGAACAGTCGCTGCTCAATGGCCTGTTCCAGTTCCTTATTGCTCTTGATCCGGGAGGTTTCTTCACTCCGGCTTTTCATTTTTGATTGTTCCAACAGCCTGGCGACAATGCGCAGTAAGCCGGTTTTGGTTTCTCCTGCGTAAGCTTCAGCATCAGACACCGGCAAAGCCCCCAGCTCCACATAGTAATGTGTGGGCCACGTACGGACAAAAACGTGCGGCTTTGGAATCAGCCAACCTTTGAAGGCCACAAAACTCAGGGGGTAGCTGTCGTTCATCTCCGGGTAATAGCCATGCCAAGGTTTGACATTCAGAAGCTGGGCGCTGGCCTGTTTAGGGAATACGGCAGTGGCAAGCATGACGCTCATGGTCATTCCAAGTAAGGGCAAAATAAGTTTCATAGTATTTTGTTTTTAAATGATGTTTTTAATTTGAAAAACGCTGAATTCGCTATTGATAAAGGCTGTAATAAAGGGCAAAGCTTTCCAGCTTGTCGCTTTCAAAACTTTTCATATAGGAGGCGTACAACAGCTTGTTGTACAGGTAGCAAATGGTGCCGTAGTGCTGGCGGACATCCTCGTAAATTCCGTTGATGGTATCGTAGCGCTGCTTGTCATCCATCAGGAACTGCCGGTCCTTCAAGATGGTATTCAGAATACCGGTGGCCAGCTGGCGGCTGTCGTCCAGGATCAAATCAAAGGACTGCACAATCACCACCGCCTGCTGGTCGGTGAAGTTCTCATCCTGAACCAGCCGGGGCAGCTTTTCGGTATAGATTTCCATGATCTTTTCCAGCATCTCCCGGGTTTGCTTCACGCGTTTGTAGTCTTTGATCAGCCCGGAAACCTGCTCCACACTTTCCAGTAGTTTCTGATCAATCCCCAGCAGTTCACCGGTCAAGCCTTTGATATCGCCGTTTAGCGCTTCAATCAAAATATTGTACCAGTTGATCTTGGACAGGATACCCTTCTCCTGTGTCCAGAGGGCTTCTCGCTGAATTCCGGCACCCACATCCGTGACCGGGGTTTGGCTGGTAACGATTTTTGGGGAAATTGCCAGTAAGGCAAGTATCACCGCCAGGAACCAGATTGTTGTTTTGTTCGTTCCTTTCATGGTGTTGTTTTTGAAGTTCATGTCAAATGGATTTTAAGGTTTCTAAAAAAGATGCCCGGGAGCCACCGGAAAGCGTACTCAGGACCTTCTCCTTTTCGGCTTGCTCCGAGGTGTAACAGTAGTATTCCGCCCGGCTGACTTCGAGAGCAAAAACCCGCGAATAACTGCCCAGGCCGATAAAAACTTCTTTGAGTTTTCGGTCCGCTGGCAGGTTTTTGTTGATCGACAGGATCTGTTCCTTTTGGAACTCCGATAGTCCGAGCGTCTGGCTGATCTGCTCAAACTTGTTTTTGAATTTGCCCATGTCCAGCAGAATTCGCGTGTCGGCATTGTTGATAATGGCATCCCGAATCACCGGCGAGGAGATCACATCATCCACTTCCTGGGTAACGACCATGGCCTCACCAAAAAACTTGCGGATGGTTTTAAAAAAATACTTGATGTAACCGGCCATCTGCGGCGTGGCAATGGCTTTCCAGGCTTCCTCAATGCAGATGACCTTGCGCACGCCCTTCAGCCGGCGCATCTTCTGAAGGAAAATATCCATGATAATCAGCGTGGCCACCGGGAAAATTACCGGGTGATCCTTGATCGAGTCCAGTTCGAAAACCAAAAACGGACAGCGGAAAAACTCGTCGGTCTGCATGGGCTTGTTCAACAGGTAGTCATACTCCCCTCCCCGGTAATATTTCGAGAGGATAAAGAAGAACTCGGCGCTGTTAAAGTCCAGTTGCTGCGCCCTGACCAGCCCGGGGATAAGCTCCAGGCAAAACTCATAATAGCCGTTAAAAGAACGCTCCGGCCCTTTGGTTTTGAAAAACTCGGACAGCGAACGGGCCATGACATCCTTTTCCATCTCCGTCAGGTTCTCTTTGTAAATCGTGTAAATCACCGACAGGATGGTTTGCCTGCGTTCCACGTCGAGCGAGCCGGTCAGTACAAAGGGGTTAAAGGAGATCGGGTTCTCGGAGGTGAATTCCACCATCATCGCCCCACCACGCTCCTTCAGCCGCTCATCCAGGTAGCGGGTCAGCAGCTCATAGCTTCGACCCACATCCAGCAAGACCACATGGCAGTTTTCACTTTCGGCATACTGGCGCAGCAAATGGTTGGTGAAAAACGATTTCCCGGAGCCCGATCCGCCAATCACCAGCTTGTTGCGGTTGTGGATCAGGTGCCTGTCCATCGGCTCATCCGAAAGGTCGATTTTGACCGGGCAGCCTTCCTGCCGGTTGGACAGGTAGAGGGTAAAATCCGAGTCGGAACTGCGAATGGCTCCTTCAAAATTGGTCAGGCAGCAGGCCTGTGGTACCTGGGTGATAAAGGCTTCCGTTTCCGGCAGTTGGGTTGAAAAGGGTACGCAGGCAAAAAACAACAGTGGCAGATCGAACGAATGCTGGTAGGGAAAACAGTTCATCATCGAAAAAGCCGAAGCAGTTTCGCTTTTGTGTTGCTTGAGCCGGGCGAGGGAGTCATCAAAAAGCAGCACATTGAAATGGGTTTTCACCAGCTTCTCTCCGGTGGTCTGGACCGTGTCCAAAAACTGTTCAATCAGCCCGGCATTCACCTTGTTTTCCGAGGAAAAGCGCGACAGGCTGTAGATCTTCTTGTAGCTGTCTTCCAGCATGGCCTTGGTCTGCTGCTGGTCGGGTACGTAGATAAACAGGTTGGTCACATGCGAAAACGGCAGGTTCCAGCTCACCGGGTGTACAAAGGAAACAGGCAGCTGAGTTCGCGGATGGTTTCCCGCCGGACGCAGCTCGCCCGGCAGATGGGAAAAGTCACTCAGACTGAGGATTTCCACAAACTGGTCCATCACCCGGAGCCGGTCCCGAAAATCAATACCGCCCAGCACCGGCTGCCCTTCCCTGAAATTTAGGGTCAGGTAGCGCTCAATCAGTCCGG
>NZ_LGIA01000096.1 GCF_001270965.1 Sunxiuqinia dokdonensis
AGGTGGGCGATCCTACGCTTATTTTGGCCGAAGTTGTTCCTGAGTTACCAAACCTGATTCGCCTCAAGGCCGCCGAGCCCTTTGACGGGGAATCCTCCCTGACCATCGTCTGCCAGGGAAGGATCTACACCCTGGTTTTGGAAAGCGGAGTTTCAGATCAAATCACCTACCAGCTGGATGTCTTCACCTCTGAAAAAGCGGGCGGGTCACCTTCCGGATTAATGCCGGATTACGTCCTGAAAGAGTTGTGCGAACAGATTCTGCTGAAACGCAAAAGCCAGGTGCGGGGAGTGAAAGAGAAGAAAGACGGGATCAAGATCCAGCTCAAGACGATCACCCAGAAGAACGGCTTCCTGTTTTTTGAAGTGCGGATGACCAATAAAACCAACCTGGCCTACCGGGTAGATCGTTTTCATTGGTGGATTGATGATCAGCGGCAGCTCAAAGCCACCAACACGCAGGAGTACCAGGTAGAGCCAGTCTATCGCCACTATGCTGTCAAAATTATTCCCGGCTATACGAGTGTTCGTGAAGTGTTTGTCCTACCCAACCTGGTTTTGCCAGGAAAACGTGTCCTCCGCCTGGAAATGATTGAAAAAGCCTTGGGAAATACCGGTCGCCGCTTGACTTTGGAGATCGGGAACAAAGACATTTTACGGGCCAAAGAATTAAATTTTAACTAAGGACAGGGTGAGTTACGAACGACAGGACTTGGTTCGATTGCATGAAAGCTTCCGGTTTATCAGCTATTTGTTGCTGATCGCTTCGCTGTACCTGAGCCGGATCGACTTCTTTGTTGCCCGGGGGTGGTACATCCCGGAGTTTGACGCCTTGTATCAAAAGCTGATCAAGCTGTCGTTTTTGTCTGATCCCGTCCATTCGAAAACGGTTTGCCTGGTGTTTTTGATGATCACCTGCATGGGTACCAAAGCCCATAAAGACCGGGAGTTGAAGGTGTCCAATATTGTAGTCCAGATCATTGTCGGATTGGTCCTTTATTGGGGAAGCTTGCTTTTGATTGATCAGGAACAGCTGATTTACCTGGCGGTATCGTTCATTGGTTTTGTGGTCTTGAATATCGGCTTCGATAATGTATCTAAATTGATTAACGTGAACCTGATGAAGGATCGTTTCAACCTGGAAAATGAAAGTTTTCCGCAGGAAGAGCAGGCAAGGATCAACCCGTATTCGGTGAACCTCCCCAGCCGGTATATCCAAAAGGGAAAAGATCGTGCCGGCTGGATTAACATTGTCAATCCTTTCCGGGGAACCATGGTCATCGGCACGCCCGGATCAGGAAAATCCTTTTCAGTGGTTTTACCATTTATCCGTCAGCATCTTCAAAAAGGATTTTCAATGTGCGTCTATGATTTTAAATACCCGGACTTATCATTGGTTGCCTACAACTATTTTCTCAAGGCGAAACGGAAAAAGAGGCTGCCGGAAACCACCCGGTTTTATGTGGTCAACTTCGATGATATTGGGAAGTCCTACCGTTGCAATCCGTTGGCCCCGGAATTGATGGAAAGCCCGATCGATGCTTTTGAATCTTCCCGCACCGTACTTTACAACCTGAACCGGGAGTGGATTAAAAAGCAGGGCGAATTCTTCTCCGAAAGTGCCGTGTCTTTTTTCGCTGCGGTGATTTGGTTTTTGAAACGACACAAAGACGGGCGGTACTGCACGCTTCCCCATGCCATAGAACTGCTGCAGCTGGATTACAACGATTTGTTTGAAGTGCTGGGCACCGAGCAGGATGTGGTCAACATTATCAATCCCTTTATTAGCGCTCACCAGCGCGGGGCTCATGACCAACTGGAAGGACAGCTGGGGAGCCTGAAAATCGCCATTTCCAAAATCACCAGCCGGGAGATCTACTGGATCTGCTCAGGCAATGATTTTTCCCTGGACATCAATAACCCGAAAGCGCCCAAAGTGGTTTGTCTGGCCAACAATCCGCTGCGCGTTGAGATGTATGGGGCGGTGTTGTCGCTGTTTATCACCCGGATGCTGAAAATCATGAACCGGAAAGACCAGCACCCGGCATCGCTGATCTTTGATGAGCTGCCGACCATTTATTTCCGGGGGCTGGATACCCTGATTGCAACGGCCCGGGCCAACCGAATCTCTACCTTGCTTGGCATGCAGACCATCGACCAGTTGATTCGCGACTATGGAAAGGAGCAGGCCAACGCCATACTGACCAACATCGGGAACATCTTTTCCGGTCAGGCAGCAGGGGAGACCGCCAAATTTATGCAAAACCGGATGGGCAAAATCTTGCAGGAGCGCCAGTCCATCAACATTAATCGGAACACCCAAAGTACCACTTTTTCGACCCAGATGGACTACCTGGTGCCGGAAGGCAAGATTGCCACCCTGCCGCAAGGATACATGGTGGGGCAGGTGGCCGACAATTATGGCGAACAGATCAGCCAGAAAAACTTCAATGGACTGATTGCTGTGGACACGGCTGACATCGAGAAGGAGGAAAAGAACTACCGGAGCATTCCGGATTGCTACTGCTTTGATGATATCGAGCTGGTTTTGGAGCGTAACCGGAACCGGATTTACAATGAGGTGCAGGAAGTGCTGCAACAGGTTTTCGAGCTCAAACATGGCGACGAGGAGCAAGAAGCCGAAGAGCAAGAAATGGAAAAGCAGGAAACGTCGGAAAACAAGAGGCATCGGCCTCTGAATTATAAATAACCCTTTAAAAATTAAATGTTATGGAACAACAAAACACACGAATGAACATGGCTGACATCCCGTTTGAGAAACTGGAGAAAGCCGGAATTGACCGCGACTTTGTATCCCGCATGGAAAGCCGGGAACTGAATGATTTCCTGAACGGTTTTCGCTCAGATAAGCTTTATACGATTAATGCCCGGATCAATGACCAGGATTACAGGATTCCGGCGAAGATCCGTTTGCAACAGGGAGAGGATGGTAAAGTTGATGTGAAGGTGCATCCCATCCAGCGGCTGTATATTCCTGATGAATACCTGGGGCACAAGTTTACCAAAGAGGAAAAGGGAGCATTGCT
>NZ_LGIA01000097.1 GCF_001270965.1 Sunxiuqinia dokdonensis
AACTATAGTAATGATGGAAATCGGTCAAAGTTTTGTATGGGTCATATTTGGATTATCAAACATAGATAGTCAAGCCTGAAAAACCGCCAGTTTTTGTATGAGAAGGATTTTTCTTTTGAACCGGATTTGATTTTCAATCCAGATATTTAGTTTGAAAATGAAGACAAAAATTTGAGCTTTGATTTTCCGGAGCTTTTTCATCAGATTGAAGCCCGTTGCGGCTAGTATGGTATTAATCTGGTCGCCAACAACCCCGGCCAGGAAGTTTCTTTCCATTCGGTGATCGTGTTTGGCATGCCCGATAATTGGTTCAATTCCGGCCCGTGCCCGAAACCGCTTTCGCACTTGCTGCTTCTGGTAGGGTGTGGATGATGCTTTCAGTTTCCCTGGAGTACATATCTGGGTGTCATCAATGACCTTTCGGCCTCTGTATCCCCTATCGACTATGGCAACCCGGGGAAGTTTCCCTGTCAGGCGTTCGATCTGGTTCAGTTGCGCATCCAGGGTATGCCCGTCGTACGGGTTCCCTTCAAAAGCCATCGCTCCAACGATGATCCGGGAGTGTTTGGTGACAACCAAAGATGATTTGTTTCCAAATTCATATTTCTTTGCCTCTTTTCCTTTGGCGATACAACTTACCGAAGGCTCATGGAGACTGTAGATTTTGTTTTTGTCCGAACGTTTCTGCTGTAACACAAGGTTAAAAATAATCAGGTCTCTTTCATAGGCCTGCTTCTGCTGGCTGCTCAATTTCCTTTCAATATCCCGGACAATCCTTCCGGCAATGGTGTCTATCTTCCTTGCCGCCGCGTTGGCCTTCTTCCTGCGCTTGGGATGTTCCCTGAAACGTTGGTCGATCATCAACTGTTTTAAGGTGCGCCGATAACTCTGCCGGAGCTTGATCCCTTCTTTTTCTGCAATGTTCCAACACTTTTCGATGATCTTCTTTCGAAGCTTGGCATCTGTCGGGTAGGTGATGTTCTTTTCCTGCACCGTGGTGTCGATGCAAACTTCCTTTTCTTCGACCTCCTTTCTGCTGAACAGGTTGATCGATAGTTTCAATAGCTTTTCGGCACCTTCCTCACCGATCCGTTTGCGGAACTTGATCAGCTCAGTCGGGTCAAAGGGCTTTTCATGCTGAAAGAAGGTTTCTCCGCAGAAATATTGCCAGTAAGGGTTTTCCTGCCATCGGTCAACAACCGATTCATCACTATGGCTGAACATCGTCTTCAACAATAAAACACCCACAATCTTTCGGATGGGAATGGAAGGACGCCCGTTGTCCGGACAATAATAGCTACTGAACTCATCTTCCACTAATTCCCAGTCGATCTGGTCGGCCAACCGGGATAATTCATGTTCTTTATCGATAAACTGAACCAGTGGTACCTGGAAAATATTCAGCTGTGGTGACTTGTCTCTTTTTCCTATCATTTTGCAAGCTTTTTCCTGAAAATACGAATAACCTTGCAATTTTAACCAGCAGAAAATCAATAGTTTTCAACATCTTTTTGTTGATTATCAACCTATTGAAAACTTTTTCAGGGACGACTAGATAATATTCATACATCAAGTGAAATCATGGTTACGGACAACTTACTAACTTACTCATGGGTGAGTGAAT
>NZ_LGIA01000098.1 GCF_001270965.1 Sunxiuqinia dokdonensis
TTTATACGGAAATATTCCCTTCAACTGGATGAAACAGGGGATTTGAAATATTACCGGAAGTTTCGGATTTTTTCGGCCATTTTTGTGGTGACACTAGCCATTACCAGTGTCACTTCGTCGTGGGACTGGCTGATGTCGATTGATGCACACTGGTTTAGCACCCTCTATGGCTGGTATGTTTTTTCGAGTATGTTGGCCAGCGGAACAGCGGTGTTGATCATCCTGCTGATTGTATTGAGGCGAATGGGCTATATGGCGCACGTCAACAGTGAGCATATTCACGATCTTGGGAAGTACCTGTTCGGTTTCAGTATTTTCTGGGCTTATTTGTGGTTCTCGCAGTACATGCTCATCTGGTATGCGAATATTCCAGAGGAAACCGTCTACTTTTACGAAAGACATAAGCACTTCAGCACCATATTTTACGTCAATTTAATTCTGAACTTTGTGGTTCCGTTTTTTGCGCTGATGACCCGTGATTCAAAACGCGGCTCGTTAATCCTGTTACCGGTGTCGGTGATTGTATTTATTGGCCATTGGCTTGATCTTTACCAGTTGATTATGCCTGGTGTTGTGGGTGGGGAAGAGTCGGGAATTGGAATTCCAGAAATTGGAATCACGATTGGCTTTGTTGGGCTGTTCTTGTTTTTTGTTTTTCGGTCGTTGGCCAGAGCGCCGATGGTGCCAAAGAATCATCCATTTTATAAAGAAAGTTTTGAATACCATACCCAATACTGATATGAGAAGATCTGTGAGTCTATACCTGTTGCTTGTTGTCGTGGCATTGTCTGCGGCCTGTACCCGTGACAAAAGCCGGCCAGGACATACTTTTTTCCCCGATATGGCTTACTCGCCGGCCTATAAAACCTATTCAGAAAATCCTGTTTTTGAAGAAGGAACCACCATGCGTTTGCCGGCTGAGGGAACTATTCCCCGTGGTTTTAAGCCCTATCCTTTTGAGGGGCGCTCAATGGATGAACAGGTACGAGCCGGGCAGGTTCTGGTTAATCCACTCGATGCAACGCCCGAGGTGTTGGATGAAGGAAAACGCCAGTATGAGATTTTCTGTATCAGCTGCCACGGTGAGATTGGCGATGGTAACGGACACTTATTTACAAGCAGAATGTTTCCGGCTAAACCCCGCTCATTGGTCGATGCATATTTGGCAGAAAAACCTGATGGCGAAATATTTCATGTGATTACAGTCGGTTCTTTTTCCGGCTTGATGGGGCCTCATGGGGGACAGATTAGCCCTGAAAACAGATGGAAGATTGTGCATTATGTGCGCTCTTTGTCTCAGGAATAAAACGAATTGTTCAAAAATCGAAGATCGTTTGAAAATCAAAAAAAATACCATTGCCAAAGTGCAGTACGCGGTCGCTGATGCGACTGACGGAAAAATACTTCAGCAGGTTACTGCGCATGACGCTCAGGAATTTTTATTTGGAAATCAACTCCTGCTGGAGGTTTTCGAACAAAATCTGCAGGGCTTGTCGGCTGGCGATGAATTCTATTTTCAGGCTACTGAAGCCGAAGCTTACGGCCCCATCGACCCCAAAGCAATCGTAAACCTACCGCTGACTACATTTGCTGAAGAAGACGGGCGAATTGATGATGAAGTGGTCCGGATCGGACGTGTCTTTCCGATGGGGGACAAGCAGGGAAACGAGCTTTTGGGCAAGATTGTCGCTCTAGAAAATGATCAGGTAACCATGGACTTTAATCATCCGATGGCAGGTAAAGACCTGATTTTTTCAGGCAAGATCGTTGCTGTTAGGGATGCGCTTCCCGATGAAATTCCCGATTAGAATTGTAGTATTGGCCATGCGAGCGCGGTGATGCATTAACAGACTCGAAAATGCGCTTACTTTCCGGCTTTCCACAAAAAATGAAAAATGATTGCGACTATTTGCCTTCTTTTTTAGTCGACAACAGTCGTAAACTGGTCTGTTTTTGATCTTGATTTGTTTTAGTTTCCAAGTAAATTTCCTTTACATCCTGCGATGAACTGGAGAAGGTGCTGAGGTCCAAAACATAGGTTTCGTAACCGTCACATCGAATCAAGACATTCAGGCTGTCACCGGGGAGATTCCAGAGACGGAATTCGCCATCTTTGTTTGTAATGGTGCCTATGCCGAGCTGATCGTCTTCAAGACATACACTGACGCCATAAAGTGGTTTATGGGTCTCTTTGTCCATTACTTTCCCGTAAACATTGGAGGTTTGGGCACTGCCTGCTGTAGCGATCAGGCATGAAATCATGAATAAATTGAGTAAGATAAGTGGTGTTTTCATACGTTAATGTTTTAAAAGGTACGTACGAAACTCACTTTAATGTTTTCACTTCTACTTTTTGTTTAGTCCAAAATTTTTAAATGAAATTTTAAAGTTTGTTTCCTGGCTTGTTTTCATGTTTGTCTATTGTCTATTATTACTGACAAATAACTTGCCAAAGGGTTGCTTCGATGATGTTAAAAAGATTAAATATTTCCAATTTAAGCAATCCAAGTCAACAGGCACCAAATCTGAGTTGAAATAAACCGCAATTAACACCTCCCCGGAGATCTTATTTTACAACGCGATAACCTCTTTTTTCAATGGCAGCCATAATTTTTCCGGGGTCAGTTACCGACGGATTATAAACAACACGTGTCGTTGAGTCTTCATGGTTAGCTTGAACTTCTGCAATCCCTTCAAGTTCATTTACACCTTTTTGAATGGACATTTCGCAATGGTCGCATGTCATTCCTTCAACATGATAAACCAGTTCAATATCTGCAACGGCTTTTTCTGGGGCGGTTTTCGTGTCTTTTTGATTGCACGCCACAGCAATCAGAATAAAGAGTGATAATAGCAGGCTTGTTTTCATAGCATTTTTTTTTACGGATTAAAATAGCTTGATGTATTGGAACAACATCCCATTTTTAGGTTTGTTCATCAACGATACAGGAGGCTGTCCACGATTATGGCAATCATCATAAACAGGTATAAGAAATTGAGCTTGAAAAAAGTGCTTCTTACCTGGAGGTTGTTTTTCAGAAGTAGTTGCGAGCTTGTCGTAACAAGCAAATAAAAGATGTAAAGCAGAAGTATGGCGATGACGATCTTGCCGATCATGATTTTTAGCGCAATGATTAGTGCGGCTGCAACGGTCGATAAAATCCACGTGTAGCTCAGTCGTTTAATTTGGTTGTCGGTAAAGATGTCTGTTAAGCTCGGGTAACCAACCAACTTGTATTCTTTTCCAAACATCAACAACAACAGCCAGAAATGGGGAATTTGGCCGATGAAAAAGAAGACCGCTACCCAAAAAATAACCGGACTGAGCAAGTCGCCTCCTGTAGCCAGCCATCCAATATAGGGTGGTAGGGCTCCAACAAGGGAGCCGGGCACCACCGCAAAGGCTGTA
This sequence comes from Sunxiuqinia dokdonensis, assembly GCF_001270965.1. Classification (GTDB taxonomy): domain Bacteria; phylum Bacteroidota; class Bacteroidia; order Bacteroidales; family Prolixibacteraceae; genus Sunxiuqinia; species Sunxiuqinia dokdonensis. The sequence continues at coordinate 3,410 of NZ_LGIA01000098.1, forward strand.
TACTTTTTCAGTGGCGTGTAAAAACCGTTGTAAGAAAGGAGGGTAATAGTGCTAGCGATCAGGGCTGCCGGCGGGAAATGAATGGTTAAAATTACTGCACCTGAAACAAAATAGAGTAAGGCTACCAAAGAGGCGAGTAAAGGAGAAATTTTCCCCGAGGGAATTGGTCTGTTTTGTGTGCGTGGCATGACAGCATCAATGCGGTGTTCTTGCCAATGGTTGATGGCGCCGGAGCTGCACGAAATTAAAAAAACGCCCACGCCCAGGTAAAGACCTTCCAGCCCAATCGTTCCCGTTTGAAGGGCAAAACCGGTTAGGGCAGATAAAGCAACGGGCAAAGAAATTCGTGCTTTGCCCAGTTGTAAAATAAGCTTAAGATAGGAGCCAATGGTTTGACGGCTCATGCTATTGAAGTGTTTTCAGGTATTCAATAATTTGTTCAACGTCCGAGTCACTCAACTGTCCCTGGTAGCTTTGCATCAAACCTTTGTTAAAACCATCGACAATGTCAGCCTCTGGTTCATAAATTGAGCGTTTAATGTATTCGTCATCCACCGTAATAGTCCGCTCGCTTCCTCCTGTTTTTACAGTTACTTCATGACCGTAAATTCCTTTAAAAGAAGGACCAATAATTTTCGATCCATCAATTGAATGGCAGGCAAAGCAGCCAATATTGGTCATAATTCGTTTACCTGCTGCTGCAGGAGAATCTACCTCGGCGCTGGCCACTTGTTGTGTGGTATCGGTGTACCACTTGTTGAAGTCATCTTGGGGCATTACTTTCACCCAGTTGTACATGTAGGAGTGCTGAAGTCCGCAATATTCGGTACAAAACAGTTCGTAAATACCTTCGTTTGTCGGTGTAAACCACATAAACTTTTCGCTGCCCGGCACCACGTCTTCCTTCACCCGGAATGCAGGAATAAAAACGGAGTGGATCACATCCATCGACCGAAGATTCAGTTTGACGGGTTGGTCTTTTGGCACAAACAACGTGTCGGTTCGCCGGCCGTTGTCATACTCGAAAGTAAAATTCCACATCCGGCCAACCACCGTAATTTCAAAACTATCGTCTGGCGCTGTTTTCATAGGTTTCCATCCTGCCCAGCCGTAGTAGAACATGATCAGTACCAAGATGGTTGGAATAACAGTCCACACCAGTTCCAACAGGCTACTTCCCTTTATTTGTACCGCCTTTGGGTGTCGTTTTCTATTGTATTTGAAAATAAAATAGATCATGACTGCTGTCAGGGCAATTAGAAAGAAAAAGCTGACAGCAAGAATAAAAATAAATGCCCGGTCGACTCCGGTAACAAAATTAGAGGCTTGTGTTGATGCTAGAATATACATAGTTTCTTATCTGAAATAGTAGTCAAAAAACGTAACAAGAACGATAGCGATAAACAAAATAAAAACCATTCCAACCATAATTTGGATGTAGGCTTTGTCAAATTTCAGGTGCATGAAATAAACCAGTACCAAGCCCGATTTGATTGAGGCGAGCAATAATGCTCCGACAACTGTGAATGCTCCCAAATTGATATCTGTTATTGCAATTGAAATAAAAGTTAGCACCAGCAGTAGCAGCAAAACAACCGCGTAAAGTCGGTACGGCACGATATGATGTTTTTCATTTTCCATGATTCAGTCGTTAAGTGATTAGGTAAAATAAAGGGAAAAGGAAAATCCAGATTAAATCGACCAGGTGCCAGTACAAACCCGCATTTTCCAGCAAGGATGGCCGGTCGGCATGAACGGTTCCTTTTTGCACGCGTGCCAGGGCAAATCCCATGATAACTAGTCCGGCAACGATGTGCAAGGCGTGCAGGCCGGTCATGACAAAGTACAAACCAAAGAAAAGCACTTCGCCTTGGCTCATTTCCGCTTTCATAAACTCAGATCCTGGGAAAATTCCATGATCAAATTTTACACCCCACTCGAAATATTTGTTCACCAGAAAAATTAATGCCAGCATAAAGGTAATTTCCAGCAAAACAATGGTGGTTGCTTTTTGCTTTTTCTGAAGGGCGGTAGTTGACATGGCAATGGTCATACTACTAATCAGCAGAATGACTGTGTTTAAAGCGCCAACGGTTGTGTTTAGTTCTTCGGCCGCCAGGTGAAATGCATCTGCATTCATATAACGGTAAACCGAATAGACAATGAAAAGCCCTCCAAATAGAAGCAATTCAGTAAAAATGAAAAGCCACATCCCGATCTTCGATCCTTCCGGGTCATAGTGCTCGTCATGGTGAATAACTTGTGACATAGGTATAGCGTTTATTGATATTCGTAAGGTCCGTCTTTTTCTTGGTATTCAGGAATCTCGTCAAAATTTTCAACCGGGGGTGGCGACGGAACAGTCCATTCCAGTGTTTTGCCGTTCCAAGGGTTTGCCACGGCAATTGGCCCGCTTTTCGCTGACCGGAACAGGTTAATGATGACAATGATCAAACCTAAGGTCATCACCCATGAACCCAATGTTGATAGGATATTGGCGGCATGAAATTCTTCAAGATAATCGTAATAACGGCGTGGCATTCCTTGCATTCCCAAATAGAACATGGGCGAATATAGAGCCAGGAAACCGATGGTGAAGATCAGCCAGCCAATGTTTGCCCAGGTGGCATCGTACATCCGGCCAAACATTTTTGGGAACCAATAGTGAATGGCACCAAAGAAGGAAAATCCAACACCACCGAATACGATAAAGTGGAAGTGGGCAACCACAAAGGCTGTGTCGTGCAGGTAAACGTTGGTTGCCAGGGCACCAACGACCAAACCTGACAAACCTCCAATCATAAAAACAAAGATGAAGGAAGCTGCCCAGTAAAACGGCGTTTGCACATTGATGGATCCTTTATACATGGTTGAAATCCAATTGAATACTTTTATGGCACTGGGAATAGCGACTAAAAAGGTTAGTATCGAAAATGTATACTGAGCTGTTCCACTCATTCCCGATGTAAACATGTGGTGGCCCCATACAAAGTAACCAATAAAGGCAATTGCCAGGGTCGAAACCACAAGGACTTTGTACCCGAAAATATGTTTTTGAGAGAAGGTTGGAATAATCTCAGAAATCGCACCCATGGCAGGAAGAATCATCACATAAACTGCCGGGTGGGAATAAATCCAGAAAAGGTGCTGGTACAAAATCGGATCACCGCCCAGTGCCGGATCGAACACGCCGATCCCAAAAATCCGCTCCAAAGCCACCAAGACCAGCGTAATTCCAACGATAGGAGTTGCCAGTAACTGAATCCATGCGGTTCCATAGAGTGACCAGGGAAACAGTGGCATTTTCGTCCATGTCATACCCGGAGCCCGCATGCGATGCATGGTTACAATAAAGTTTAGCCCCGTGAGGATGGATGAAAAACCCAGCACAAAAGCGCCGAAAATGGCGGGGAGCATATTGGCCCCGGTTTTAAAACTGTAGGGCGCGTAAAAGGTCCAGCCGGTATCCGGCGACCCATCGCCAAACAAGACGGAGGTGATGACCAGAAAAGCTCCGGCAATATAAACCCACCAGGATAATAAATTCAATTTCGGGAAGGCCACATCTTTGGCTCCAATCATAATGGGGAGCATGAAGTTTCCAAAGACTGCCGGAAGGCCTGGAATCACAATCATAAAAATCATGATCACTCCGTGAACCGTGAAAACCGCATTATAATCTTTGGCATCCATAATGGTTTTTCCCGGGGCAATCAGCTCAAACCTCATGGCCAGGCCCAGAATAACTCCAACTAAAAACAAGGTCATCATGGAATACAGGTAGAGCAGACCAATGCGCTTGTGGTCAGTGGAAAAAATCCACGCCCGAAGCCCCTTGTGTTTGCCTTCGTATTCCAAATAACTTACATCAGTGGGGATTTTAGAACTTGCTTGCATATAAATGTTCGTTTGTTAAACTTCTTTTCGTTTAGGTTTAAATACTAAATACAGGAATATAAACAATGCAATAAATATAATAATTGATCCGGCAATTTTTGTCACATTCAAAACATAGGTTTGCCCAACAGGATCATATGAATAGCAAAATTGTAATATTTTATTGATGGTTGGCCCTGATTTTCCTTTGTTGGCTTCAATGATGGCCATCTTAAATTCAAAGGGTAAAAAATAAATTCCGTTTAGGTAGCGGGTTATTTTTCCATCGGGACTGATGACCATGACCGATGCGGCATGCAAAAAATCGTTTCCTGTTCTTTTGTATTGAAAACCCACGGCCTTTGTTGCTTTGACGATACTGGCACTATCGGAAATGAAGAATTTCCAACCGGCACTGATGGCTTCTTTTTTATTGACCAGATTCAGGTAGTTTGTCTTTTTCCGTTCAGCGAGGTCAAGGGTTTCTGTGGGGTCGAAGCTGATGGTCAGCACTTGGTAATCTTCGTTTGGTTTCAAATCCGACCGATCCATCACTTCGGCAAGGCCTTCCATGAGCGGGCTGCAGATACCGGGACAACGATAATAAACAAAATTTAAAACCGTTGGCTTGTCAATCAGATCGGTCAGTAAAACGCGCTGCGAATCCAATCCGGTAATGTAAATGTCTTTTGGCAAGTACTCATCCAAATGCTCAACAACCCCTACCTCGGGATCGTCAGGCGCATCGGAGACGGGGTTGATTTGCCCAAATGAGTTGATTTGAAGTATGGTGGCAATGAAAAACAATAAATGTTTAAGATTTAGCCTCATTTTGTTTTTTTATCCTCTTGATTTTTGATTTTCCACAAGATAGAAAGACCGACTTAGTTTATCACCATAAGAAACCCAAAAACACCATTGAATGTTTATAAAAAAGGAAATAAAACCATTATTTTTTTGAGATTCCACGCGGCCCTCCTGCTCTTGTTTTTTTTTGGTTTTTACGACATCTTCCTAATTAATTCTGCTTCAAGGATTAGAAGTCGCTTTTTGCCCCGATCAGTGGCAACAGCTGTCGTCCATGCTTCGTTCTGCCGGAGCCAGTTTCTCTGCTTTGGGACTCACATAAGGAATGCCGAGCGACAGCCCCCGCAGGATAAAAAGAATGCCGAGGAGTACGATGAAGTAGGGGACAACCTTGCGCATGCCTGAACGCAAACGCGCACTGATCATGTTCCCGGTCAACGAAATCAACAACATCATCGGAATGGTGCCCAAGCCAAATAAAATCATAAACAACGCTCCGGAAAGGACATGGTTCGTATTGATGGCGCCGGCAATGGCTACGTAAACCAATCCGCAGGGAAGCAGGCCGTTCAACAATCCAATCGTAAACAGCGATTGGTAGGAATGATTGGAGAACATTTTGCGCAAGCGCGAAATCAATCGTCCGGCATAGCCAGTAAATAAAGCGCTAAAACTTATTCGCTGTTTGAAAAAGTAAGGAAAAAGTACGCTCAAAATCATTACTGCGCCGAGCAAAATGGAGGTCCATTGCTGAAAACCGGCCAGGTGAATGCCGGCGCCTAAAAGCCCAAACAGCAATCCGAGTACCGCGTAGGTGAGGGTGCGGCCGATGTTGTAGAGCAAACCTCCGGCAATTTTTGCTCCGGCACTGTGGCTTTTTAGGGGCAAGGCCACCGCAATGGGGCCACACATACCAATGCAGTGAAAGCTTCCGACTAATCCGATCGTTAATGGGGCAATGAAATCAAAGATCATGGTAGTTGTATTTCAAGTTCCTGATAATAGGGTTTCTCATTCGAAGTCCAGTCCAGTTTAACGGTATAGCGCCCGCGTGGAAGGTTTTTTACCGAAATTGATTGGCTCAGGC
>NZ_LGIA01000099.1 GCF_001270965.1 Sunxiuqinia dokdonensis
GATTCTGAATTTAAACTATCCAACGGAAATACCTATCCGGCTATTGCTTTGCCTTGGGGCATGAACTTCTGGACGCCGCAAACCGCCAAAATGGGCGATGGCTGGGTGTATGGCTACGATGCCAACAAAATCCGCGGGTTCAAACAAACCCACCAGCCCAGTCCGTGGATCAACGATTACGGGCAGTTTTCGCTTTTCCCGATGACCGGAAAGCTGGTCATTAACGAAGACGAACGCGGAAGCTGGTTTTCGCACAAGGCCGAAACCGCCAAACCACACTACTACAAAGTGTACCTGGCCGATTACGATGTGGTGACCGAAATTACGCCCACCGAACGGGCAGCCATGTTTCGTTTCACTTTTCCCGAAAATGACGAGTCGTATGTTCTGGTTGACGCGTTCGATCGTGGCTCATCGATTAAGCTGATTCCTTCAGAAAATAAAATCATTGGCTATACTACCCGCAACAGCGGCGGTGTGCCCGATAACTTTAAGAATTACTTTGTGGTGGTTTTCGACAAGCCCTTTGTGAAAAGCGAGGTGTGGAGCAAAGACAAAGTGGTGGAGGGCAAAACCGAATTGACGGACAATCATGTGGGTGCAGCCATTCAGTTTAAAACCAAAAAAGGCGAAAA
>NZ_LGIA01000100.1 GCF_001270965.1 Sunxiuqinia dokdonensis
TTTTATCACGTTTTGGTACGAAATAAGCGCTTTTTGTGTCTGTCCGGTTTGCTGGTAGGCTATACCGGAGTAAAAGTTGCTGACCGGGTTATTTGGGTCAATTTCGAGCACTTCGGAGAAGGAGCCGATGGCGGCCTGGTATTCCTGATTGTTGAACAGGTGCAGGGCTTTGGTCAGCTTGCTGTCAATCAGCGCATCTCCCGAGCGGAATATCCCGGTTGTTTCATAGGGCTGGTAATACTGGCTGTAGAGTTCTCCATCGCTCGATGGATTGTTTTTGCTGATCAGTCCGGCAATACTCATGATCAGAACCAGCGACGCAGCGACTGTTGCAACGGTAAGCCTGGACGAGCTGATCCGTGCTGCAAAAGAGCGTTTTTGCTTTTCTTCGCGGTTTATTTCCTTGCTGATGGCACCCAGTTTGGCCCGTAAATCCATGATGTCGGTTTCGGCAACGGCCTTGTCAATTTCTCCAACAAGATTGAGTTCCGCTTCCAGATCGGGGTTTTCCGCCAGTTCTGCTTCAAAAGAAGCCAGCTTTTCATCGCTGAGCTCATTGCTCAGGTACTGGTCAATTTCTTCCATCTTTTGAGCTGTTGAAGCCTCGGTGTGCTGAATGGATTGCAGGCTGGCCCGAAGGTCCATGATATCGGTTTCGGCTGTAGCCCGGTCAATATCTTGATACAATTCGATGTCTTTCGCCAGATCTTTGCTAAGCATGAGTTCCTGCTCAAAGTCGGCCATCATTTTGAGTTTCATGCCAGTTTCCTTAAAAAACTGCTTTTGAGCTTTCCTCAAAATATTCTCCGGCGA
>NZ_LGIA01000101.1 GCF_001270965.1 Sunxiuqinia dokdonensis
TTTATCCTATTCGTGTTTCCATTCAAACCCGAAGGGATGAGATTAAAAGCACCAATGATGTACTGATTGACACAACCGCTCAAGAGAAAAATATCACCTACCCAACTGATGCAAAACTTCTGGTAAAAGTAATTAAACGATGTAATAAGATTGCTAAAGCTGAAGGTGTAGAACAGCGTCAGAGCTACAAAAGCACTATGAAAAAACTCTTGTTAAAGCAACGCTTTGCTCATCATCCAAAACGGAAGAAAGAAGCGGCTGCTGCTTTACGCAAACTACGAACTATTGCAGGACGGTTGGTTCGGGAGTTGGAACGAAAGCTGGATCAGGATGCTTTGGAACAATATGAAGAGGTCTTGCAAAACTGCAACAAGATAGTCACTCAAAGGAAAAATGACAGTAATAAAATTTACAGCTTACACGAACCAGAAACAGCATGCATTGCAAAAGGCAAAGCTCACAAGAAATTTGAATTTGGCTCAAAAGTTTCTTTTGCAGTTGTACCAAAGATCAACATCATCGTTGGAATCAAAAATTTTAATGGAAACCCTAATGATACATCAACACTTGAACCAGCTCTGGAAAACATTGAAAAGGTCAGCAAAATAAAATTTAAGAATGCGATCGTGGATCGAGGTTACAAAGGTAAAAAGATGGTTCGTGATACAATTATTGTCACACCAAGGCCACCTTCTTCGAGGCAGCCTTATACCAACAATACAATGCGTAAGAAGTGTAAATCAAGAGCTGCAGTTGAACCCGTTATTGGGCACACAAAATATGGAAACCGAATGATCAAAAATTATCTGAAAGGAATTGCTGGTAACTCCATTAATGCCAATCTGGCCGCTGCAGGCTTCAACTTCAAAGGATTACTTCGGAAAATCAAAGAAGA
>NZ_LGIA01000102.1 GCF_001270965.1 Sunxiuqinia dokdonensis
CCCGCTTTATGCAATGGAAATTCAATAAATTGCTAGAATGCCTATATTTGGTAGTGATTGTGCAATAATAAACCTTAACCCATATGGTTAACCTTCCGATAGAGTATTCAGATAAAAAGGTAACCCCTTTCGGCGGCATGAGTTTGATGAAGCGCTTTGTTGATTCAATCGGTATCAGAGATTTTCTTTCAACTTTAGATTTGCCCGAAAAAGGCTCCAACAGAGGCTATGATGCGCAGCATGTCGTAGAGTCATTTTGGCTGAGTATATGGACGGGGGCATCAAGATATATCCATGCCGACTGGCTTCGCTACGACAAAACGCTTCAAGATATTTTCGGGTGGGATAAAATGCCATCACAGAGCACCTACAGCCGCTTCTTTGGCAAGTTTTCACAAAGCCGTAACACCGCGGTTTTTCCATCCCTTCAGAAGTGGTTTTTATCTCAATTGCAGGTCAACGATATCACCTTAGATATTGACAGTACTGTGATTACCCGGTCCGGGAGCCAGGAAGGAAGTGCCAAAGGATATAATCCCTTAAAAAGGGGCCGCAACTCCCATCATCCGTTAATGGCATTTATCAGCCAAACGCGGATGGTTGCAAATGCATGGCTGCGCCCGGGAAACACAGCCGACAGCAGTAGTTGTAAGGCTTTTCTTCAGGAAACCATTGAAGAAATTTTATCCGCAAAACGGATTGGATTGGTCCGGGCCGACAGTGGTTTTTACACCGAGGAAATATTGAGTTATATCGAAGAGCAAAATCTCAATTACATCATTGCCACAAGAATGTATCCGAATGTAAAACATGAAGTGTATGGCTTAGATGATTGGATTTCTATTTGCCCGGGAATAATGGTCAGTCAAATGCATTTTGAGCACGAGGCAGGGAAAAGACGAAGGTATATTGTGGTCAGAAAAGAAATCGACAAGCGACCAAAGGCAGGCGGTAAGTTGCTATTTGAAGATTTGCCCGGCTATCGGTATAGCTGTTATGTTACCAATCTGGATCTTCCGCTGGATGTAATCTGGAACATGTATAACACCAGAGCTGATTGTGAAAACAGGATCAAAGAGCTTAAGCAGGATTTTGGCTTGGAAAACTTCTGCCTGAAAGACTTTTGGGCAACAGAGGCATCCTTTCGGTTTATTATGGTTGCCTATAATATTATGAGTCTGTTCCGTCATTTTGCCTTGCAATCACACAATAAAGCAACATTGTCCACGCTAAAAGTCTATTGCTTTGCATTAGGAGCTTGGAGCGTAAATCACGCTAACAAGAAGGTGCTCAAGATTGCTTTAAATGCACAAAGGAGACCTTGGCTGGATGGCATTTTTGCCAAAGTGGAGAATCTGAGTCCTCCTTTCAAGTACTCAAATGCATAATCCAGCATTACCGGGGTAAAAACAATCTTTACCCCCGGCCCCA
>NZ_LGIA01000103.1 GCF_001270965.1 Sunxiuqinia dokdonensis
GGGTTACCTTTTGCCTGATTTTGGAATAAACACTTGAAAATGATAAAATACACGAACCAGCAATTTTTAACGAAATTCTGGCGGCTTCTAATTCTCAGGTAATTCTACAAGAACATTTGAATGGCAAGGTTTCGGCGATCAAAACCAGCAATAATTTGCTAAGCGATTTTGAGAAATCCGAATTTCGAACTTGCATTCCAGCTCAAAAAAACTTTAACAAACCTTGTGTGATTTGATTTCAGTGGACTTCAAAGAACGAAAAAGACAAAATTTAGTCCGGAAAAAGTTTGATCGTGCGTATAAGCACCTGAAGAACAACCGGAAACAATTGAAAAATAAAAGAGGATATTGAATAAACAAATTGTTGAAAGATGATACGTAAAAATAAAATTGAACAAATTGATCAGTACCTTAGCGGAGAGTTGACCGGCGATGCGCTAAGCGAATTCAATGCTGAACTGGCCTACAATTCGGAGTTGGCCGACGAAATCAGGCTGCAGGAGGAAATCAGCGAAGCCGTGCAGGAAACTGACATCATCAACCTGCGCAACAAACTGCAAAACATCATCAGACAGGAGCAAAATGCGGCCAAAGAAGTACGCATGAGCCAGGAAGAACAAGCCTATAGCTTTGAACTGTCCGAAGAATTATCATCTTTCAAAGAATTCAGTCAACCGGTCAACATCAACGATTTAATCAGCATGAGCCAGAGTTTACCAAAAATTCACCTGGCACAGCACAACCTTGCTGCCAAAGAAAATATCCATCACTTTTATAAAGAACAACAAGCGCAGGAAGCCGCTCCTGATCAAGAATTTTCACTGTCGCCCATGGATGAAGCCATTTTCGAAGAAATTCAGGCTGCCCTGAATGAAAAGGATATCCAGGATTTAAGAGCCAATCTGCAACAAATTGCGACCAACATTCCCGCGCACCAAAGAACACCCCAGGAAATCGAACAATACATCAATAACGATCTGGAAACAAACCTGATG
>NZ_LGIA01000104.1 GCF_001270965.1 Sunxiuqinia dokdonensis
TTTAGACAGCCTCTTTTTTTTAGCAGCTTACCAACTTACTGCCAATAACTGTCATCCGTCATCCACGCTTCAATTTCCAGGGCATCGTCAGTGGCTGGCGTTAATTCACCAGGCAACTGGTACCAAAAAGATTCATCAATCATCCAGCTTTCGAGTTCCAGTTCCGGCTCAATTTCAGGTTTCAAAGGCGCGCTGGTTGCTTTTACTTTCATCCCGGTCAGCGCCACCATCAACACCAGCCCAAAAAATACTTGTTTAATGATTCGTTTCATAGCTTTAAGACTTACTTGTTTGTTTCTCATTGTTTTCTGATAGATAGACTACGGAAACATCAAAACGTTACCAGGCAAGCTGTTAAAGTTTCTGAAGATTCTCTTAAGGAAATCTTAAAAGAATGGGCTCAACTCAAACCCTGACACAAAAAAGGCATGTGCAAAACGGGCTGGCTGGCGCCGGATAGGTGGAAAACAAGGGAAGTTCGTCGGAAACCCATTGACGACAATCGGTTCCCGGTGAAATCAGACAACTTCTGAAGAATCAAAGTTTTTGAAAGAAAACCTGGTAATCGGCGGGAAAATAAGCGCTGATCGATTTTTTCTCCGATCTGAACAGGCCGTAAACAGCCGATCCACTGCCTGACATCAGCGCAAAGGCCGCTCCCAACTTGTAAAGCGTTTGCTTAATCTCCCTGACTTCAGGATGAAGCGCAAAGACCGTCGGTTCAAACTTATTTTGAATATTGCCCTGCCATTTACTTACCGGAAAGCGCACCAGCGCTTTAAGCGAAATCCGGCTTTCTCCCGGCACCACATCTTTATAAGCTTCAGCGGTCGAAATGTGAACCGGTGGCTTAACAACCACCAGGTGATAACCTTTTAAGCTGAGCGGAATCTCTTCCAACAATTCGCCACGCCCCCGCGCAAAAGCAGGTTGCTGCCGAATAAAAAACGGGCAGTCACTACCCAGCTGCAAGGCGTATGTCAACAGCTGATCCTCGCTGATTCCCAATTCAAAATAATCATTGAGCAGCAACAGCATCGATGCAGCATCCGAAGAACCGCCACCAAGCCCCGCTCCTACCGGTATATTTTTATGAAGGTGAATTTTGACTGGTGGCAACTCAAAATCATGCTTCAACAGCTCATAGGCTTTTACAACGAGGTTGTTGCCGGAATCTTCCTTCAAATCAATTCCTGAAATGTTGATTTGAAACGAAGTAGACGCCACAACATCCAGCGCATCCTGTATGGGAACCGGATAAAAAACGGTTTCAATATTATGAAAGCCGTCGGGCCGTTTACTGGTAACCTGAAGCCCGATGTTAATTTTTGCAATCGGATATGTAATCATGATTCTTAAAATGACTGCAGCAAAGGTACAAAACAGCAATCACAATATGATAATTATTTATAACTTTCTACCGGATCGCAGGTACACATCAAGTTGCGGTCGCCATAAGCATCGTCAACCCGGCCTACCGGTGGCCAATATTTGTTTTCTTTGAGCCACGACAAAGGAAAAGCTGCCTGTTGACGCGTGTAGGCATGTTGCCAGTCATCCGAAGTAACCGTCTCGGATGTGTGCGGCGCATGTTTCAGCGGATTATCTTCCTTATCCAGCTTTCCTTCAATGATGGACTGAATTTCCTCATAAATTGCTTTTAGTGCCTCAATAAAGCGATCCAGCTCCTGCTTTGACTCACTTTCGGTCGGTTCAATCATCAAGGTTCCGTGTACCGGAAATGATAAGGTTGGCGCATGAAATCCGTAATCCATCAACCGCTTGGCAATGTCCGCTTCGGTTATTCCTGAGTTGGCTTTGAGGTGACGACATTCCAGAATCATTTCATGAGCCACGCGGCCATTCTCACCCACATACAAAATTCCGTAAGTATCTTTCAACTGGCTGGCAATGTAGTTGGCATTCAAGATGGCAATTTCTGTCGCTTTTGTCAGCCCATCGGCACCCAACATTTTGATATAACCATAGGTGATTGGCAATACCGAAGCGCTTCCCCAAGGCGCAGCTGAAACCGCAGAAATACCAACATGCCCGTTGTTCATCACCGGATGTGAGGGTAAAAAGTCGACCAAATGCTCGGCCACCGCGATTGGTCCCACACCCGGACCTCCGCCACCATGGGGGATTGCAAAGGTCTTATGCAGGTTCAGGTGACAAACGTCGGCACCAATTCGCTTCGGATTGGTCAAGCCCACCTGTGCATTCATGTTGGCACCATCCATGTACACCTGCCCTCCGTTCTGGTGAATAATGTCGCACATCTCCACAATCGAAGCTTCAAACACACCGTGTGTTGATGGGTAAGTGACCATAAAGGCCGACAGGGTATCCTGATACTCTTCCGCTTTCTGGCGCAAGGCTTCCACATCCACGTTACCACGTTCGTCGCAGGGGACAACCACCACTTTCATGCCTGCCATCACAGCGCTGGCCGGGTTGGTTCCGTGAGCCGACGATGGAATCAGCACCACATCCCGCTGACCTTCGCCACGGCTAATATGGTATTCCCGAATCACCATCAATCCCGCATACTCACCGGCGGCACCCGAATTTGGTTGCAAGCTGACATCGGCAAAACCAGTAATCTCGGCCAGATCACGCCGCAATTCTTCCATCATTTCCTGGTAACCACGGGCCTGGTTTTTCGGAACAAAGGGATGAATGCTGCTAAACTCGAACCAGCTGAGCGGAAGCATTTCCGTAGCTGCATTCAGTTTCATGGTGCACGATCCCAACGGAATCATGGAGTGGGTCAGCGAAATATCCCGGTGTTCCAACCTTTTAATGTAACGAAGCATTTCGGTTTCCGAGCGGTACTTCCGGAACACCTCCTGCTGCATGAATGGCGTGTTTCGAGAAAAGGCCGGATCGATATTTCCTTTTTCAGGATAAACGGTGATGGTTGGATAACGTTTGTTAGCGGCTTTGGCAAATACCTCAATCATCCAGTTAATGTCTTCCAGGTTGGTGGTTTCATCAATACTTAAGCCCACTTCCCCGTTGTCGAAGTAGCGGAAATTCATTTCCAGTTCGTGCGACAACCACTCAATATCTTCACGCTTCACGTGTTTGGGAAGTGCAAAGCGAATCGTATCAAAATAATTTTGATTGAGCTGGCGGTAGCCCAAGGCCGAAATTTCTTCGTCCAGCAAAACCGCAATGGCATGCACGCGCTCGGCAATGCCACGGATGCCTTCCGGTCCGTGATACACACCGTAAAAACCAGCCATGGTGGCCAGCAGAGCCTGTGCAGTACAAATGTTTGAGGTAGCCCGCTCGCGCTTGATGTGTTGCTCACGGGTTTGCAGGGCCATGCGTAACGCACGGTTGCCATGTTTATCTTTCGAAACCCCGATGATCCGGCCGGGCATAATTCGCTTGTACTCGTCGCGTGCAGTGAAGAATGCCGCATGCGGCCCACCATACCCCATGGGCACACCAAAACGTTGCGAGCTTCCGAAAACAACATCGGCACCCCATTCTCCGGGAGGTGTCAGCAGGGCCAGACTCAGCAAATCGGTGGCAACAGCCACGATCGCCTCTACAGCATGCGCCTGCTCTACCAAATGAGCGTAGGACAAAACTTCACCATTCGAATTTGGGTATTGCACCATCAGGCCAATCACCTTGTCATCAAAAACAAAGTCATGGACCGGCCCCACCTTCAATTCAATATTTAAAGGCGTTGCCCTGGTTTGAAGCACATCCAGTGTTTGCGACCAAATATTTTCGTCGATCAAAACCACATTGGCCCCTGCTTTTGCCTTGGCACGCGAGCGGCCATTGTGCATCATCACCATGGCCTCGGCAGCAGCGGTGGCTTCATCAAGCAGCGAAGCATTGGCCAGCTCCATCGCGGTCAGTTCGCACACCATGGTTTGAAAGTTCAGCAAAGCCTCCAGCCGACCTTGCGAAATTTCGGCCTGGTAAGGCGTATAGGAAGTGTACCAAACCGGATTCTCCAGCACGTTACGCAAAATGACTGCGGGGGTAATCGTATCGTAATAACCCATGCCGATGTAGGTGTTAAACACCTTGTTCATTTTTGCCAGATCGTGAATCCGGCGATAATACTTCCGTTCGGTCAATCCATCTTGCAGGCGCAAAGGCTTTTCAAGGCGAATGTTAGCCGGCACGGCTTGATCCATTAACTCATCCAGGGAGGAAACACCGATGGCTTCCAACATACTTTTGATGTCCTCTTCGCGGGGACCGATATGGCGGGTTACAAATTTATCACTTCCCATGCTGTCTTTTATTTTTTCTGAAGTTTGCGGTAATATTACTTCGATGAAGCGGATAAAAAAATGATTTTTATCCGCTTACCGGCTCGGTCAATCCATTAAAAAAGGGTTACTCTTTTTCTCGAACCCGATACTGGTTTCGGGACCATGCCCACTATAAACCACCGTTTCGTCGGGTAAGCAGAACAGCTTGGTTCTAATGTTTCCAACCAATTGATCAAAGTTTCCTTTCGGCAGATCGGTTCGGCCAATGCTGCCGTAAAACAACACATCGCCAGCCAAGATAAACTGCTGCTCGGGCTGATGCAGCACCACATGACCCGGCGCGTGACCCGGCACATGAATGACGTCGAGTGTTGACTGGCCAAAACGCACCTGATCGCCTTCATTTAAAAAATGATCGATGGCATCGACCGGTTCCACCGGAATATCGAAACGATCGCCATGAGCGACAATCTCGTCAACCAGGAAAGCATCTTCAGCGTGTGCATAAAACGGAACATGGTACTTACTGCGGCAGTGATTTATCCCCAAAATATGGTCGAAATGACAATGGGTGTTGACCAACTTCACTGGTGTTAATTGCTTTTCCTGTATGAAATTATCCAATTCCTGCTCTTCGTAATCGAAAAAACACCCGGCATCCACAATAATGCACTCCCCGGTTTCGTCATAAAGCACATAGGTGTTTTCCTGTATTGGATTGAATGTAAACTTCTTAATCTGAATCATAACGCTTTAATTTACTGTACCCTTTAACATGGGAACAAACACAAAAGTTCCATGCTTTTCTTTCTCAAATTCATCTTCTGAATTTCGGGTCACTTT
>NZ_LGIA01000105.1 GCF_001270965.1 Sunxiuqinia dokdonensis
CGGAAGAGCTCAAACCGGAAAAAAGTAAAGGGGCCAAACAAAAAATTGGCTGAACTTTAGGGATCATTGATCGATTAGGAGGCAGAGAGCGGGTTCCGCTTTCTGCCTTTTTAAATTTAGATGAGGCAGTCTGAGTGACTTTTGTTTGTTTAATCAAAAGGGAATAATCCTGATCAAAAGTTTTGGAATATGCGATTCCATTGTATATTTGACTGAAATTTTGAACAAGAGCTGATTAATTGTTCAGAAAAGCTGCCTTAACACCAATGAAAGAAATCGACACCTTGCCCTTTTTTTCCTTTTTGGAAAGCTCACCCATAGGATTTGCGAATATCTCACTTGATGGCACCATCCGCTATGCCAACCCAGCCTTCTGTCACTTTTTGGGGTATCCACTGGAAGAATTATTGGATCAAAATTTTAGAACGCTCACCCTTGAGGAAGATATCAGTAAGGATGTCAAGGAATTTGAAAAATTGAAGCGGGGTGGCGGCGAGTCGTACACCCTGGAGAAAAGGTATATTCACAAAGATGGTCAGGTGTTATGGGCTCAGTTGTATGTTTCAGTTATCAAAAATGAACAGGGTGAAATCCAATCCTTTATCAGCCAGATTCAGGATATTACTGCGATAAAGCAGGCCGAGCTGAACCTTAGGAAAGGGGACACTTCTTTTCGAAATATTTTTCACTCTAATCCGCAGCCCATGGTCATCTACAGCACCGAAAGTTTGTATTTTCTGGAGGCGAATGAAGCCGCTCTGGTCCTGATGGGGTACAAGGTCGAAGAACTGTTGAAACTGAAACTGTTACAAATTCTGGATCATGCGGATCAGGACCGGGCAGCCAAACTTTTGCAGGAGGACTCCGGTTCGCTTCGAATCAAAGGTGAATGGAATGTCCAGCGTAGGGATGGACGAATAATCACGGTGGAAGTAAATTCGCAGCTCATCCAATTTAGCGGACAAAAGGCCAGGCATTTGAGTATTTCCGATGTGACCGAGCGCAAGCATAATGAACGGCAGATCAAACATCATATCAAAGCGGAGCAGGTCTTAAACGACATCTCTTTTCGTTTTGTGAATAGCCGGCCCGAGGAAATTGATGATTCGATCAACGAGGCCCTAAAGGAAATAGGACTATTTACCCAGGTTGACCGGGCCTACGTGTTTCAACTGTCCAATGATATTTCCCGTTTGGACAACACGTTCGAGTGGTGTAATCGAGGGATTGAGCCACAGCTTGATCAACTCCAAGGCATGCCGGTTGACAGTTATCCGTGGATCATGGGCCGGATGAATCGGTTTGAGCTGATTCAATATGAGGATTTGGCTGAGATTCCCGATGAAGCAGTCCGGGAGCAAGCCATTCTGGGAGACCAGCAGGTCATGTCAATTTTGATTATCCCGATGCACTATGAAAATGAGCTAAAAGGATTTGTTGGCTTTGACTCGATCAAGCGGAAGAAGCTTTGGAGCGCCACTGATATGAATCTCCTGCGCTCACTGACTGATTTAATATCCTGGGAGTTGATCAGGAAGGAAAAGGCGCTTGAACTCATCCAGGCCAAGGAGCAAGCGGAGGAAAGCTCCCGGTTAAAATCGGTATTTCTGGCTACCATCAGTCATGAATTACGCACCCCCCTGAACCCGATCCTGGGATTCAGCAGTATTCTGCCTGACTATTCCGATGATCAGCTTGTGAAGGAAATGGCCGGAATGATTCACACCTCGGGCGATGAGCTGCTGCACCTGCTGGAAGATTTGTTCGATTTGTCACTGGCCAACGGGAATCGGGTAGCATGCCATCCCCGGGCGGTTAAAGGTGTTGATCTTTTTTGTATTGGGCGGGCAATCCTGGAGGAGATCCTGATCAGTTCGGGGAAACAGGATCAAATACGATTGACTTTCTCAGGTGATATCTGCCTGTTTACAGAAGTTTTGGTGGATGATGCCAAAACCATCCAGATTTTGTCGATCCTGTTCAAAAATGCGGTGAAGTTTACCGACACGGGAGAAATTGAGTTTGGCATGCAGATCGACAAAACAGCTGAGCACCTGATCTTGTCTGTGCGCGACACCGGAATTGGAATGGGAGAAAAGGATTCAAAACATATCTTTGAGCAATTCCGGCAAATTGATGAGTTTTATTCGCGTGCCTACGGAGGGATGGGGATTGGCTTGTCCATTGTTCGAAAATACGTCGCGTTAATGAAGGGGCAGATTCGTTTGGATTCAACTCCGGGAGAGGGAAGCTTGTTTCAAATCACCTTACCCGTTAAATTTCCAACCCGGAAGGCGGCCAAAGAAAATGAACGCTCGCTTGTGGAAAACTTCTCTTTTATTGAGGGCAGCACCATTTTGGTGGTGGATGACAACCCACTGATTCATGAGATTTTGAAAATTTATTTTGAATTCCCCGCAAGTGAGTCAGGTATTCCTGTCCAAAGGTCATCCAAAAACGGGCTTGCTTAATGGTTGGGAAATTTTT
>NZ_LGIA01000106.1 GCF_001270965.1 Sunxiuqinia dokdonensis
TCCCCGTCAAAGGGCTCGGCCGCCTTGAGGCGAATAAGATTGGGTAACTCAGGAACCACTTCGGCAAAAATAAGCGTAGGATCGCCCACCTGCAGGTAGCTCACGCGATCGGGACAGACCAGGTGGGTGGCTTTGTTTTCGTGGATGGTGATCCTGTTTTGGGCCGGTGCGGTCATTTGGATCAGCACCAGTACAGTGATGATTAAAAGGTTTCTCATGGCTTTTATTTTTGATTGATTAAATAGACCAGGGTGCTTTCCCTGATGGTGACTTTTTTCAGGCGGGTCATCTTAAACAGCGATTGGGCAGTCCGGTCGGCGGCACGCACGCCGGCGTAGGTTAGCGGATCGGCAGTAACGCCAAACAGCGAGGACGTATTGGTCGAACCACCCACTTCCTTAGCTACTTTCCGCGCTGCATTGTCCGGAACATACAGTCCTTCCATGCCATCCAGGTCATGGATGGAAAGATCTACCGGCAGGAAGTTGTCTTGCACAGGAATCTGTGTGACATGAATATGCAACCGTTCGTTTTTGATTTGAC
>NZ_LGIA01000107.1 GCF_001270965.1 Sunxiuqinia dokdonensis
TGGAAGTGAAGAACTTTAAGATGTTGGTCAACTCTGGTGGCGGTAGGTTGATTCGCACCGCTGCCGTGATGGCAGCGACAAAAGGGGCGATGAAATAGACCAAGGAGAATTGTCAATCATGAATAATCAATATCCAATTCTCAATTAAGAATCAACCATGAAGAAAGTCTTTGATATTCAACGCAAGTTTCGCTTTACCGTCTATGTGCTTCTGGCCGTGAGTATTGGTCTGATTGGACTGAGCGCTTACGTGTTTACCCTGTCGTTAAAACTTGCTGATCGCTCCCGACAGAAAATCTATGTGCTGGACAATGGCAAGTCTTTGTTGATGGCCCTTCGGGAAGACATCTCCGAGAACAGGGATGCCGAGGGACGTGACCACGTGAAGCGATTTCATGAGCTGTTTTTCACCCTGGAACCGGACAAGCAATACATCGAAAACAATGTTCGGGAAGCCCTCTACCTGGCTGATCGCTCAGCTATGGATCAGTACCAGTCGTTCAAGGAAAACAACCTGTATAACCAGGTGATCGCCTCGGATATCAGCATGACACTGTTGACTGATTCCATCCGGCTGGATTTCTCAGGCTATCCATACCGGTTTGCCTATTACGGCAGGCAGAAGATTGTTCGCACATCCAATATTACCATCCGCAGTCTGCACACCACCGGGCAGCTTCGCAACATCTCGCGGACGGATCACAACCCGCACGGCTTTCTGATTGAAGGCTGGCGAATCGTGGATAACACGGACCTGGAAACCATCAAACGAAAATCATTTTAATCTCAAGTTATGAAAAAGGAAAATTCGAAATTACATCGTGTCCCACCCCTGAAAGAGGTCAGCCGCTACACCCGCTGGGTCGACCGGATGGACAAGCAGGGTACGAAGCTGAACCTGAAAAGCCGCAAGCATACATGGTTGCTGGTTATGGCTGTTTTGCTGTTGATTTTCATCCTCTCATTTATTCTTTTCCCTGGTTCACAGCCCAACTACGAAGCCATGGAACAGCAACTGATTGAACTGAACCAACAGACGGACCAGGCGCCGGTTTACCGTTCGCTGGATATGCCGGTGGATACCTTTGAACAACTTCTAAAACGTAAAATTCATGAAAGGATTTCTAAAGAACAATAAAGCCCAGCTACTTTTACCCTGGGGCCTGCTGCCCTTTGTGGTGCTTATCTTTTACATTCTTGGAGGAGGCCACCCGCAGGATCAGGAACAGGTAGCAAAAGCCCAAACCGGAGGGCAGGGGGTCAACTACGAACTTCCCAGGGCTGACCGCTCGATCGAGATTCCCGATAAGATGGAAGCTTACCAGCAAGAAGGTAGTCGCGCGGTTACCCCGGATTACCAGGTAGATGTCAATTCGGATTCAGTAGTCGTGGGAACGACCATGGAATCATGGGAAGAAGAATCAGGGGAAACCGATTTAGGTACCCCGGATGAACTAAGTAATGCAAGCCCGGAACAATTGCTGGCCCATATTATGCAGCAGGAAAAACAGGCCAGGCAGGAACTGGAGGGAAGCAATCCGGAAAAGGTGAGGAGTCAGGAGCTTCCTGCGTCGAAAACGGTCACAGAGGAAAAGCCCGAACAACCCGCCACTATACAGAAAACGGGGATTGAAGAGTTGGACCAGGTATTTGATGCCAATATCAGCCTGAGCCGGGAAAATGATTCCCTGACCGTTTCTCTGGAGCGGGCCCAAAGACAGCTGGAGCAACAGGTAAACAAGCAAGGAAGCCGCGTTGAGCTTACCAAAAGCCGGGTGAATGGCTTTAACGGTGAAGAAACATCCGGTTCACCGATCCGGGCTGAAGTGTATGAAACCACCACGGTGTTGGACGGCAACCGGGTCAAGCTGCGTTTGCTGGACGAGGGTAGGGTAGGCGGAATGATCGTCCCCGGGAACACCTTCGTTTACGGGATTTGTCAAATCAAAAAC
>NZ_LGIA01000108.1 GCF_001270965.1 Sunxiuqinia dokdonensis
TTTAATACCTCAAAGTTGGCAACAGTTTGTATCAACCGGGCTTTTGCCTCTACCCATTTGGCTTGTGAGCTTAATAACTCAGTTGTGGTATTCAAACCAACATCAAAACTGGCACGGGTTTCGTCCAAACTTTCCCTGGCTTCTTCCATATTTTTTTCAGCCAGACTGATTGATTCGTAAGCTTCCTCAACCTGTATTTTAACCTGCATCACTTCAAGGTTTATCAAATCACTTGTATTCTCCAAATCTGTTTCCGCCCGCTGTATTTTTAATTGTGCGGCACGCATTTTCTTTCTACCCTGTCCCCACTGAAAAACAGGGATTGACACCTGCGCTGCCAATATGGGCTGAAAATTACTGTCTTCGTACAAGTCTCTTACCCAAAAACTTGTGTATTGCGCACTTACTCCAACTGTTGGAAGATAATCGGCACGCGTAATTTTTGCGTCAAGTTCGTCGAGTTCTTTTTGTTTCTCCAGGATTTTCAATTCATTCCTTTTGTTGCTGGCCTGGGTTATTCCGTTTCCAAAATTTATCAGTTCGACATCCGCACCTACATTATGACTGACTTTGATATCGGTATCCAGTGGTTGTCCTAAAATCTGGTTCAAATACATTTTAGCTACTTTCAATCCGTTGTTAGCTTTCAACAAATTTAATTCAGCCTCATTTTTCTGAACCGTCACTTTTAGCTTTTCACTGGCAGGTTGTAACCCGACTTCATACATAGCGGACATTTGATCTTCCAATTCGGTTAACATCTTAATATATTCATCTGCGATCAAAATATTTTCTTCAACCGTTGCCACCTGCCAAAATGCTTTGTCTGTTTTTTCAATTATCTCCGAATATTTCAGGTTCAGG
>NZ_LGIA01000109.1 GCF_001270965.1 Sunxiuqinia dokdonensis
CTCTCACTCTCCCATTCTCACCTCAATCCTCCGCCTTGAGGACCTTCAGCAAGGTACGGTTTTCGATCTCCAACTCCCGGATGCGCTCCAGGCATTCGGCATGTTCCGCCGGATCAATGACTACCTTTTTGGGCTCGGGCAGGTCGAGTTGATCAGCCAGTACTTCGAAAAAGTTGTAGTTAAACACCAGCGACAATTGCTTCAGCTTTTCGACCATAATCGTGTTGGCGTTGACCAACCGATGAATGGAACTGGGTTTCATGTTGAGCCGCTGTCCGAGTTGGGTCTGGTTCCAGCCCCGTTCTTCCATCTTCTGACAGATGAGACGGATGGCGACCTTGTTAAAATTGGGTTGATTCTCCATGATCTTCTGATTTTATTATGAGCGCTTGCTTCTTCCCGCTTGCGATTCCGTTCGTGCCAAGGGGAAATAAGGCCGCAAGCTTCGTTCTCAAATTCAACCCAAAATTTCTGAATAATTCCGAATAAAAACAATAGCCAACCGACACCCAGTCAAAAAAAATCAACAGT
>NZ_LGIA01000110.1 GCF_001270965.1 Sunxiuqinia dokdonensis
TTTCCATTGCATAAAGCGGGATTAACAGTTCGCAAAGCCCGTTTTATGTCATTGATGGTGTTCCCGGCGCCGATATTTCGCTGGTTGCTCCGGACGATATTGTTAGCGTGGACGTGTTGAAAGATGCCGCAGCGACTTCCATTTATGGAAACAGGGCAGCCAATGGCGTGATCATGATCACCACAAAACGCGGGAACAAGGACCAGGAACAAATTTCATACAACGGATACATCGGCTTCGAAACCGTATCAAACGAATTGGACTTGATGAATGCCAGCCAGCTGAGATCTTTCCTTGACACCA
Organism: Sunxiuqinia dokdonensis; assembly: GCF_001270965.1. Classification (GTDB taxonomy): domain Bacteria; phylum Bacteroidota; class Bacteroidia; order Bacteroidales; family Prolixibacteraceae; genus Sunxiuqinia; species Sunxiuqinia dokdonensis. Next base: position 304 of record NZ_LGIA01000110.1, read on the forward strand.
ACAATATGACTTTGGCTCCTGAAGATGACCATGGGGCGGATACCGATTGGCAGCAGGAGATTCAGCGCTCGGCTGCCGTTTCGCACAGCCACAATGTATCGTATGGCGGAGGAACCGAACGCAGCAACTACATTGCCAGCCTGACTTACATTGACAAACAAGGAATTTTACGGAGCAGTGGACAAAAACGCATCGTTGCCCGTATGGCCATTGAGCAAATGGCATTCAACGACAAGGTAAAATTCGGGCTCAATGTCACCAACTCGAATATTAACAATACCAAAGTACCACAGCGGAATGTGGCGCTTTTGCAATCGGCCAAATACCTGCCGGTAACCAGCCCGCGAAATGAGGATGGAACTTATTTTGAAAACTTCAACCACTCCGGCTATTTTAATCCCCTGGCGATTATTGAACAGGCCGATGATGATTCAAAACTCAATACCTTACTCGGGAATTTTACAGCTGAAGTGACCTTGCCTTTTGGGTTTAGATATAATATGAATGCGGCATACCAAAAAAACACCTCGCTCAACGGTGAATATTACAGTAGTTATTATGCCGAAAACTATAACAGTGCACAATTCTATAATAATCCTGAACCCCCGGCAACACACTCCATTATCAATTTTGGTGAGAATGGATTGGCCAGCCGGAGTACTTACCAGAGTACCAATGTAATTTTGGAGAATTATCTCACCTGGAGCAAGGAAATCGAGAAGCATACGATTAATGCCGTAGTTGGATATTCGTGGCAGGACAATGTATTGGGCGATGGTTTTATGGCTACCAATACCAATTTCCCGGTTGACAATGTTAGCTACAACAACCTGGCGCTTGGAAATTATTCAACGGTGTCGGGTTTCAATGTCAATTTTGGCGATGCGAATGCCTACCAAAAGACCCGGTTGATTTCTGATTTTGCCCGGTTAAACTACAATTACGATAGCCGATACATGTTGCAGGCATCCATACGTCGCGATGGTAGTTCGGTGTTTGGAGCGAACAAACAATGGGGTTATTTCCCCTCGGTGGGCGGTGCCTGGCGGATTGACCAGGAAAGCTTTATGGAATCGCAACATGTTTTCAGCGACTTAAAACTCCGGGCCAGCTACGGGGTAACCGGTAACTCATCGGGTTTTGATGCTTATACTGCTCAATTCATTATGGCTGGATTGGGAACGTTTTATTACAACGGACAGCAGGTGGCTGCTTTTGGTCCGAACAAAGCGGCCAACCAGGATTTGGAATGGGAAAAAACATCCACGACCAACCTTGGATTGGATTTCGGAATTTTCGATGGAAAACTAAGTGGTTATATTGAGGTTTATGACAAAAAAACCACCGGCATGATCTATTCTTATGCCGTCAATCCTGTTCTTATTCCTGCCGGAAGTATTACGGCCAATGGTGGCGAAATGTCCAATAGAGGAATTGAGATCAGCCTGAATGTTACGCCGGTACAAACGACAGATTTTAGTTGGTCGAGCAACCTGAATCTGGCTCACAACAAAAACGTGATTGAGAAATTGACCAACGACTTGTTTAGCGGTGGTGACTCGGTGCGGATTACACAACCCGACGGAGGTGGACAAACCGGAAGTACCCTGCAAATACTAAAAGAGGGAAAACCGATCGGCCAGTTTTTTACGCTTCAATATGCTGGTAAAAACGCCGAAGGCGTATCGCAATATGTTGCTGCTGATGGTTCGTTGACTACCAACCCGGCTATTGGTGTCGATTATCATTACATGGGAAGTCCGCAGCCCAAATTGCTGATGGGCTGGACCAATGATTTCAGGTACAAAAATTTTGACCTGAACATTTTCATTCGCGGCGTATTTGGCAATAAAATTTTCAATGCGACCCGGGCCGACCTGTTCCGGCCAGCAACGGCTCATTCTTCCAATATTTTGGTCGATGTTGCCGGCGAATCGCCCACCGACCTGAACGTGTACAAATATTCTTCCCGGTTTATCGAAAATGGAAGCTACATTCGCCTTGACAATGCCACCCTGGGGTACAATTTTAAAAATCTGGGCCGATCAGTAAAAAATCTGCGTGTCTATGCGTCTGGAACCAACCTGTTCACAATAACTGGCTATTCTGGTATCGATCCTGAAGTTGAACAAGGGGGCATTGCTCCGGGTGTTGATACAAATAACTTTTATCCAAAAACACGGACCGTAATGTTTGGCGTAAAAGCAACTTTCTAATCCTAAAATCTAAATTACAATGAAGAATATAATCAAATACATCATTTTTCCGGCACTTGCAGGTTTACTTGTCTCCTGTCATGATATTGATGTGCCGATCACGACACAAATGACCCCGGAAGTCTTTCCTCAAAATGAAGATCAATACGCCCAAACAGCGGGTGCCGTTTACTCGGCGTTTCGGGGCGAATATGCGCATTCCTTTTTCTTCATGAGTACCATCAGTACAGATGAAGGCATTCTTCCTGCAAGGGGTGGAAACTGGTATGACAACCAAGGCTATATGAAGATGCATTACCACACCTGGGATGAAGATCATGGCGCTACCAATTATTTGTGGTATACGCTTCAGAAAACCATTGGGGTTGCTAACCAGGCTCACTATGTTCTGTCTGATGTCATGCCTGAAGGGGCGAAAAAAAATACGACGCTGGCCGAGATACAAACGATGCGGGCCATCACTTTTTTCATGATGATGGATTTTTACGGTAACATTCCGTTGGACACCTTGTATGGCGATTTTGAACCACGTGGTAACACACCGCGCGCCCAGGTTTTTGAATACATTGAAAATGAACTGAAAAGATCTATCCCCAGTTTGAGTGAAGAAACAGGTGAAGCCACCTATGGCCGCCCAACCAAATGGACAGCTTATGCTTTGTTGGCAAAAATGTATCTCAATGCAGAATACTATACCGGTACGGCGCGTTGGAACGATTGTATTGCGGCCTGCGACGCCGTCATTAACGCTGGAAAATTCGCAATTGAACCGCGTTCGTCCTATCTGGAAATGTTCTATCCCGATAATGGGCCACAAATGAAAGAATTCATCTTTGCCGTTCCATTTGATCCATCTGCAACTTCCCATCCAGGAACAAATGGGCAGATGTACCGTGCCCGTTACGATGTGCCGCGCTCGCTTCAGAATAAGTTTAATCTGCCGTTCCGTCCGAGCGCTCCCATGAGTACCTTGCCTGAGTTTTATGCCATTTTTGATGATGAGGGTGATATTCGCAACGACCAATGGCTGACAGGGCCTCAATACCTGGACGACGGCAGTCCCGTTATGGTTACCACCACCAAGAAAGGATATGATCAGTTTTATACAGGCGACGATGGCGGTGATCCCTATACCTACCATGTTACTTTATCTCCTGATATCGTTTTACGCCAAAACCCGGATTTGTTTGATTGCGGAAACGATGAGATTGCCTGGAACATGGGCTACCGGAATATCAAGTTTTATCCGGATGCCTCATCTACCAACCGGAACCAGAACAACGACGTTCCTTATCTTCGGTATTCCGATGTGATTATGATGAAAGCAGAGGCTATCCTTCGCGGCGGAAGCCCGACATTGGGCCATACGGCCTTGTCGTTGGTGAATATGGTACGTGAAAACCGTTCCACGTCGCCGGCATGGACGAGCGTTACCCTCGAAGACCTTTATAACGAACGGGGCCGGGAGTTTGTGTATGAATGCTGGCGCCGCAACGACATGATCCGTTTTGGTAAGTTTGAAGGATCGTGGGGCTTCAAAACCAACAGTGAAGTCCATCGCAGGATTTTACCAATACCAACTGATGCTATGGTGTTGAACCCTTTACTGGAACAAAACCCCGGATACTAGAAGATCCTTGTATTTGTTGAATGGAAAAAACAGGGGAGAGGAGGATCAAATCTTCTTCTCCCTTTTTTCGTATCAAGTTTTAAATTTTGATTAGAATGAATAGAAGTGATTTCCTAAAAATCGGTGCATTAAGCGGATTAGCAACCTGTTTGGCAATTGAATCATGGAGCGTCAATTCCAGGGAAGCTTCAGAGATCGATGCGAATTTGTACCGTCAATTGTTGGCCGGCAACGACAAAACGGTAGCCGGTTTTTTGAGTGAGGCTTTAGTAAAACCGGCATCGGGCTTCAATCGCCCGCGATCGGTCAGCCTGACATTCGCGGTACTTGCGGCCTCCTACACAACATCCGATTCGGAGTTCTATCATTCCGAAGCAGTCCGCAAACAGTTGGAAACACTTGTTTCAGCTTTGCTTGAATTGCAAAATTTAAACGGAACAATTGATGCAGGAGGAAACAGGCAGTCGCCACCCGATACGGCGTTTTTGCTGGAATACCTGTGCCCCGCTGCTGCTTTGCTCCGGAGAGATGATTCAGAGGAAACCCGCCAAATCCGCAGGCAACTAGATGATTTTATGATCAATGCCGGAGAAGCATTGGTGAAGGGTGGCGTACACACGCCGAACCATCGTTGGGTGGTGTCCGCCTCATTGGCCCGCCTGTACACGCTTTATTCGGATGAACGCTATCTTGAACGAATTGACCAGTGGCTTGATGAGGGCGTTTACCTTGATGCCGATGGCCAGTTTCCGGAACGGAGCCGCAACTATTCGCGGGTGGAAGCCTTCTCCTTAATGACCATCGCCCATCTCTTGAACCGCCCGAAATTACTTGAAATCGTCGAGAAAAATCTTATTTCAACCTATTACTTCCTCGAAGAAAATGGGGAGCTGATTACCGTGGATTCCCGACGGCAGGACCAAAATTTTTTACTTCAAATGAGCCTGTTTTATTTGGGTTATCGTTACCTGGCTATTGCTGAGAGGAACGAGATGCTGACAGCTGTTACGCGGGAAATTGAAGGTTTTGACGATTTTGAACAACAGGTTTTGTCGCGGGCGCTGATTCACTTCTTGGATATGCCAATGCTTTTGCAGAAACTACCGGCATATGGAAAGCTTCCGGAAAATTACACGAAGTATTTCCCGCTGACACAGGTGGTACGAATTAAAAGAGGCCTGACAACCGCCACAATCTTTGGCGGAAACGATTTGCCGGTGACCGTTGCTTCCGGCCGGTCCTCCAACCCAACATTTTTTACTTACCGGAAAGGGCAAGCGATTCTGGAATATGCCCGACTGTCCACTTCGTTTTTTAATACCGGCTATGTTCGAAGTGAAGGACTTAAAAAGGATGCCGACACCTATTATTTGCACGAACGCAAAGAGGCGTATTATTATCAGCCACTGCCGGCCAATAAACGAAATGAGGAGGGCGATTATCGGTTGAGTGAATCGTTGGATGGACGTTTCTGGAGTAAAATGGACTTTGAAAATCGCCCGGTGAGTGACGTTCAGGTAATGGAAACGGACATCACTGTTCAGGAGCATGACGGTGAGTTCGAAATGAATATCAAAGTTGCCGCGGCCGAAGGTGTTCAGGTCACGCTGGAGCTCTGTTTCCGGTCTGGCGGAAAGCTTAGCAATGTTCGTTCAACCAACAACCAAGACGACTACCTGCTGGCAGATGGCTATGCCACCTATCAAGCTGGAACAGATACCATACGTGTTGGCCCGGGCATTTTAGAACACGAAAGCATTGACCGGATTGATGGTGAATTGTACAGCACGCATTTTGGCTCAATCAAAGGCGAAGGAATGCATCTTTTTTTAACAGGGTACACGCCGTTTTCTCACACCATCACGTTTAAATGATTTTATTTTTAACTTGATCAGCCCTAATATTCAAAACAATATCATTTATGAAACCAGGACGAACTGCACGCCATCTATCCCCAATTATTTTTTTATTCCTTTTTGTTTCTTGTCAGCAAAAAATTGACGAACCAAAAATACTGCTTTCAGATTTGGTTGTACCTACTGTTGACACGGCCAATTCGCGTTGGTTTTTCTTCTCTTCGGCCTGCCGCCCATTCGGCATGGTGAATTTGAGTCCGGACACCCAGGTTGGCGGTGCGTGGGGGAGTGGCTACCGGTACAACACCGACACCATTAAAGGTTTTAGCCACGTTCATGCCTGGCAGTTGGCCGGCGTTTCTGTGATGCCCATTGTTTATTCTGAAGAAAATAAATCGACCGTTTTTACAGGATATGAATCAAAGTTCAGTCACGAAACCGAAAAAGTCAGTCCCGGCTACCACTACCTGGAATTGGATCGGTACCAGATCAAAGCCGAGGTCACGTCAACCAAACGGGTAGGTTTTCACCGTTACGCTTTTTCTGACAGCGGAAAGGCCGCCATTCTTTTCAACCTGAACGGCATGCTCGGGCCAAGCCTGATGAAAGAGGGCACCTTAACACAGACTAGTGAAACCGTACTCGAAGGAAGGACCGTGAATTCGCCAACCATCCGTCGGCCTAAAGACTGCCCGGTCTTTTTTAAGGCTGAACTGAATACCCCGGTTTCTGCAATCGAACGAGATTCCATCACTGGAAATTACCTGATTCATTTTGAGGACATTGAGAGTCAGGAACTGTTGCTGAAAGTGGCGATTTCCTACACGTCGATTGAGAACGCAGGATTGAACATGCAGGAAGAATTGCCGGGTTGGGATTTTGATCAGGTGGTTGCTGATTCGCGCCGGGAGTGGAACGCGTGGTTGGGGCGGATCGAAATTGAAGGTGGAACCATGGAGCAACAAAAGCGTTTTTACACTGATTTGTGGCATGCGCTTCAGGGCCGCAGGATCATCAGCGACGTGAATGGTGCCTACCCGGATCACACCGGGAAAAGTTTCCGCATCGGTCAGTTGCCCTTGGATACGAATGGCAAGCCGAAATTTAATCACTACAATTCCGATGCTTTTTGGGGTGCACAGTGGACCATCAACACGCTTTGGGGATTGGCGTACCCGGAAATGATGGAGGAATTCACTGCTTCGATGATGCAATATTATCAGGATGGCGGATTGGTTCCCCGGGGCCCGTCGGGCGGAAACTACACCTTTGTCATGACCGGCGCCTCGGCAACACCGTTTATCGTCAGCGCCATTCAAAAAGGGATTGTGAAAGATGATTTGGAAGAAATTTATCACGCATTAAAGAAAAACCACCTGCCGGGTGGTATCATGGAGAAAGCCGGTTATGAGCATAAAACTGCACTCGGTGGTGGACTGGGCTATTATATCGACAAAGGATTCGTGCCGTATCCGATCCCGGAAGGCCAGTTTGGCTACCACCAAGATGGAGCCAGCCTGACCATGGAGTATGCCTACCAGGACTGGGCATTGGCGCAACTGGCACATAAACTGGGTATGGAAGAAGATTCCAACTATTTTCTGAAAAGATCACAGAACTATACAAATGTCTTTGATCCCGAATCAGGCTGGATGCGACCCAAAGATGTGGACGGGAAGTGGAAAGCTGACTTTGACCCCTATCAGCATGAACATGGATTTAACGAATCAAACGCGGCACAATCCACCTGGTTTGTGCCGCAGGATTTGCCTGGCCTGGCCGAATTGATGGGTGGGAAAAAAGCCGCAGCCCAAAAGCTGAATCAGGCTTTTGAAACCGCCAAAACAATGGGCTTCACTGCCGGAACTTCACACGATCGAGAGCTGCACCCGGAGTACAGTCGCATCCCGATCAACTACGGAAACCAGCCGTCCATTCAAACGGCATTCATTTTTAATTACCTCGACCAGCCTTGGAAAACCCAGTATTGGTCGCGCGAGGTGGTTGAGACTGTTTACGAAGGAATAAGCCCGCAGCGCGGCTTCAATGGTGACGAAGATCAAGGGCTGATGGGATCGCTCTCGGTGTTAATGAAAACAGGCTTGTTTTCGATGAAAGGCGGCTGTTCGCCGGAGCCTTTTTACGAGCTGGGCAGCCCAATCTTTGATCAGATCACCATCCATTTGAATCCCGACTTTTATCCCGGAAAAACATTCACCATCACAGCAAAGAACAATTCTTCCGAAAACCGTTACATTCAATCGGCCACTTTAAATGGAAGTGAATGGAGCGATTGGAAAATTCTGCACCAAAAAATAACCGAAGGTGGTGAGCTGATGCTTGAAATGGGCAGTGCGCCCAACAAAAATTGGGGTGTTGACTTGAGCGAGGAATGACCTTTCGGAACTTGTGCAAAGTGATTCGTTTTTTACTGAAGGAGCCGTCAAATTCTTTTATCTTTGTTTCCCACAAAAAAACACGACGCTTTGGACTTAAAAACGAAAGAAGAAATCATCCAGCTCTATGAAGGTCATTTTCAGGAAGAAATGACTGCCTTTGAAGTGCTGCCGGCCTCGGGGTCGTATCGCGAATATTGTCGTATCAAGAGTAAAAATCACCAGGCGATTGGTGCCTGGAACCAGGATGTGCGTGAGAATGCAGCTTTCCTCGAATTCTCGGCTCATTTTTTTGAGCAAGGCGTGGCGGTACCCAAAATTTATGCGGTGAATGACGCGAAAACCTGCTATTTGCTGGAGGACCTGGGAAAACTGACCTTGTTCGATTACCTGAGTCGAACGCGCGAGTTGGAAGGTTTTTCGGAAAAGATTGTGAACGTGTACAAAAAGGTGCTGCGCGAGTTGCCCAAACTGCAAATTACGGCAGGGAAGGGGATCAACTACGATTATTGTTACCCACGGGCGGCATTCGATAAGCAGTCGATGATGTGGGACTTGAACTACTTCAAATACTATTTTCTGAAGCTGGCAAAAATTCCCTTTGATGAGCAGGCTTTGGAAGATGATTTCCAGAACTTCAGCAATTATTTGCTGGACGCGGAAAGCGACTATTTCATGTTTCGTGATTTTCAATCGCGTAACATTATGCTGCGCGAAGGGCAGGTGGCGTTTATCGATTATCAGGGCGGGCGAAAAGGCGCGTTGCAGTACGATTTGGCCTCGCTGCTTTACGATGCCAAGGCCGATATTCCACAGACGGTTCGAAACGAATTGCTGGAATTTTACCTTGACGAGTTGGAAAAATACCAGGCCATCAACCGCGATGAGTTTAAGGCTTACTTCACCGGTTACGTGTTAATTCGGATTATGCAAGCCATGGGAGCCTACGGTTTTCGGGGCTTCTACGAGAAAAAGGAGCACTTCCTGAAAAGTATTCCTTTCGCCTTGGAAAACCTGAAGTATTTGTTGGAGAACAACAATATACCCGTTGAATTGACCGAGTTGTTTCATGTACTCGACGCGATCAGTCAATCCATTTATCTTCGAAAAATTGGCTTGCAAGATGATGCCCTCACCATTCGCATTACCAGCTTTTCATACAAAAAAGGCATTCCGGAGGATCCCTCAGGAAATGGTGGCGGTTATGTTTTCGACTGTCGTGCCATTCACAATCCGGGACGTTATGAAGATTACAAGCAGCTGACAGGAAAAGACCAGCCGGTAGTCGATTTTTTGGAAAGCAATTCAGATATGGCGGATTTCCTCAGCCATGTGTATGGTTTGGTTGATCATTCTGTGAAAATGTACCTGTCGCGGGGCTTTTCGCACCTGAGCGTCAACTTTGGTTGTACCGGGGGACAACACCGCTCGGTATATGCTGCCGAACGGTTGGCTGCACATTTGAGAGAAAAATACACCGCCAACGTACTGTTATCGCACCGCGAGCAGGATTTTTAGCCATTGCGGAGTGCGTATGATTAGTGCAGCAGCCGGTTAATCAGTTCAAGCTTATGTTGGCTAAATAGCCTGGTTGATTCTTTTGCGCTGAGAAATACCAACAGAAATCCGGCTGGGCTCATTTTCCAGTCGGAATGGGTTTCACCGTTTTCAATGGTGGTCACAAAAATTGGTTTGATGAAATGTTGAGGGTTCTTCCCGGCACGAAACAGCGTTTGGTTGGCGCAACGGATGGCTTCGGCCAGTTGGTGCGAATCACGCAGCCCGGCATCATACAGATCAGCACAGGAATAACGTAGTTCCCGATCGTGAAATCCATCGATCAGCCGGCTCAGCATGTCTAGGTCGATTTCAGGGTATTTGATCAAAGCTTTCATACGTTTGTGGTTTTAGTTAAAACTTAGCCTCAACTTCTCAAATAGCTCTTTTTGCGCGGGCGTCAGCTTTTCCGGAATCTGGACCTGCAGCTGAACCAACAGGTCGCCGGATTGATTGGGTTTGCCGTAAACGGGCATTCCTTTACCTTTTACTCGCAATAGTTTATCATTTTTTGTCCCTGCCGGAATTTTTATGCGAATCGTTCCATTCAAGGTGTTTACTTTGGTTTCGCCCCCAAGCACGGCATCAAACAGGCTAATTTGGTGGCGAATCTTCAGGTCATTTCCAATTCGTTCAAACGAACGATGGGACAGCAGGCTAACTTTAACCAGCAGGTTCCCCCGACTGCCGGCCCCACGCGCTTTCCCGCCTTTGCCTTTCACGCGAAGCACCTGCCCATCGTAGGCTCCCGGTTTTATGGTCATCCGGATTTGCTCATCCTGCAACCGAATCACCCGGCTGGTTCCATGAAAGGCTTCTTCCAGGCTGAGCGGCAATTCTGCTTGAAAATCTGGTCCATCGGTACCATCGTTTTGCATACCTTGCCCGGAGTGTCCCGAAGATCTTCGGTTTCCGAAGAATGCTTCAAAAAAATCAGAAAAGCCGGATGAGCCAAAGCCCCCAAATACGTCATTTAAATCTTCATTTGAATAAAACGATTGTCCCTGCTGCCGGCCAAAACCCGCAAACGGATTGCTGTCGCCGTAGTTGCCCTGTTCAAATCGGCTCCAGTTTTCGCCCAGCTCATCGTATTTCTTTCGTTTTTCCGGTTTGCCAAGCACCTCGTGGGCTTCGTTTATTTCCTTGAACCGGCTTTCGGTTTCCTGATTTCCAGGATTTTTGTCGGGATGGTATTTCACGGCCAGTTTTCGGTAGGCTTTTTTGATTTCGGCCTGCGAAGCATTTTTGTCAACCCCCAGTATTTTATAGTAATCCTTGTATTCCATTTTCATTTTGATTTGCCAATCACAATAAAAAAAGGGCATTCACTTGCGCGACGCCCTTTTTCAACTCAGACAGGAATCGCCTGCCGTTATTTAATTTCGATTTGCTTGGGTGGTTTGGGTTTAACTTCTTCCTTTTTGGGAATGTAAACCTTCAGGATTCCGTTTTCGTACTTGGCCGTAATTTTTTCGTTTTCAACAGTTTGTGGCAAAGTGAACGAACGGCTAAACGATTGGTAGCTAAACTCACGACGTGTAAATTGTTGCCCTTCTTTGGTTTCGTCTTCTGTTTTTTTCTCAGAAGAGATGGTTAGCAAACTGTTGTTCAGGTCAATTTTGAAATCCTTTTTGTCGAAGCCCGGAACAGCCACTTCTACTTCGAAACCATCCTGGTCTTCCTTAATGTTCACAGCAGGCAAAGTCGTGTTCGTTGTCGAATAATTCCGGTTCGACCAATCAAATAAATTTGTGTCAAAAAAGCGGTCAAATAAATCCGGATACTGATTTGAAAATCTTGATAGTGCCATTGTTTTATCCTCCATACTTTTAGTTAGACATTTACTTTTCAATTCGAAAAAATCAAAATAAATGCCAGAGCTCAGGCCAGGACAAATTTTCAATTGGTAGCTGTCATTTGTTCATCGAGTCAACTTTCAGAATCGGATTTTTCTGAACTGGTGCGGGTTCTGAAAAATGTCATTATGACAGCGTGAACAGTCAGTTACAGGCTGGGTCGCTCCGTCGCTTTCTCAACCTTTTTAGGCTGATTTAGCTTCGGCCGGGCAACCTTCCTGGTATTCCGCAATAATTTTATTGACCTGTTGCGGTGACACCCGGCCATATACTTTTTCGCCTACGGTAACCACCGGCGCCAGTCCGCAAGCACCAACACAACGCAGGCTGCTCAATGAGAACTTCCCATCGGGCGATGTTTGGCCTACCTCAATGTTTAGCTGCCGCTTGAATTCGGCCAGCACCTGTTCGGCGCCGCGCACGTAGCAGGCCGTTCCCATGCAGATGGAAATGGGATGCTCGCCCTGTGGCAGCATGGTGAAAAATGAATAGAACGTCACCACGCCATACACTTTGGCCACCGACATATTCAACTCCTTGGCAATCACTTCCTGCACTTCGGCTGGTAAATAACCCAGTTTACTTTGAACTTGGTGCAACACATTGATGAGCTCACCTTCCTGGTTTCCGAACTGAGCACAGACTTCTTTAATCTGGTTGATGGTCTTTTCTGCAAGTTTTATCTTTGGCATTTTCTTTTAGTCATTAGTGATTTATAGTCATTCAATAGTCATTTGGTCATTCGTCGTCATAAACTTCAATGGATCTTGCAGGTGAAGTCCACGATTTGGTCACGCAATGGGATCATTTTTA
>NZ_LGIA01000111.1 GCF_001270965.1 Sunxiuqinia dokdonensis
AGCACGACTGATCAGCAATATTGTCCGCTCCATTTCGGTGGTGCCCGATGCCATCACCCGTTCGTTGTTTTATCGATAATGAAGTCACAGCAAGATCAACATCAAGCATTGGTGGAAGCTATTCCGTCTTCATCAAATAAGGTGAACAAGCTTTTGTCTCTTCCTTAATCGTTGGCTACTGAGGTTTAAATGGAAAAAACCAAGGTTTCAAATGCAAGCATAAAAGGGTTTCACGCCACGCCCGATGAAGGCCAACGGCGATCGCCAGGATTAAAATCGCCACAACGGTTTCCGCAAAATACAGAACCTACCGCAAAGAATCCTGGAATGGTCAAAAAGCGTTCGTGCCGATCCAAGCATTCGCATCCATTTTCGACCTCATTCCAGCGAAACTTTTCCACTCCATTTTTTCACAATTTTCTTCGGAGAACGAAAAAAATGACGTTTTTTCTGATCTTATGTTTTCTAGAGGGTCTATTTAAGGCTCTTTTTTAGGCCTCAAAAAGAGGGCAAAAGTATCGTTCGTATGAGATACAAGCACTTTTAGGCCCCAAAAAGTGCAGTTCATGAAATTTTTTAAAAAATTCTAGGCTCGCAGGTCGGATTTTCTATTTTTGCCATTTGAGAAGGAGACCGGATTATGCCGGTAATTTTTTGGTCCCAACGGCATCCGGGAAAACTCAGAAAATGGGACTGAGGAGGCGAAGCTGTGCCAGCCCTATAAAATCTGGTGCTGCTTCATGAATCCGGAGTCCTTCACTCAAGCCAGCACAAAGTCCACATTAGCAAGCAAATCTGACAAATTCAACCTTCCACCCTCTCACCATCGTGTGCCAAGCACCCCACCCGACAAGCATGCCAGCTGTAACGCAAGAATGGGTGACCTTTGAACACAGGCAAGACGACCGGAGGATGGACAGCAAAAACGAAAGGACTCAGACGCAACAAGCAGGCTTGGGCAAGCCCCGAAAAGGAAAAACAGGATGCCGGGTGTCCGGCACCAATCATGTCATAAATAAGCCAGATTAAAATAATACATACCCATATGATTAAGCCACTGACCATCGCTGTTGATTTTGACGGCACCATTGTAGAGCATAAATTTCCGGCGATTGGAAATGAACTTCCGTTTGCGACGCACACCTTAAAAACCTTGCAGGAAAAAGGCCATCGCCTGATTCTCTGGACCTATCGCTGCGGGCAGCAGCTCGACGACGCAGTAAACTTCTGCAAGGAACGCGGCCTCGAGTTTTACGCCATCAACAAAAACTACCCAGAGGAGAAAATGAACGACCAAATCAGCCGGAAGATCCTGGCCGATCTGTATATCGACGACCGTAACATCGGCGGCATGCCATCGTGGACCGAAATCTATCAGCTTATTCATCCCGAAGCCGCTCCCAAAGACCAGCCTTCCGGATCAAAATGGAAATGGTGGAAGTAGCTTTTAAGGGTCTGGTAAAAATGAATATCTTTACCCTTCGTTAAAATCAGCATCAAAACATATCATCTAAATAAACAACCCATGAATAACCGTCGTTTGAGCATACTTATCAGCTTTGTGTTGATGCTCGCCCTGTTCTCCTGCCGCAACAGTCAGGAACTCGTGTACATGCAGGATACTTACCACGAAGAAGTCCTGCAAGCCTTGCCCGACTCGGTGACCGAATACCAGGTCAAACCCGGCGATATCCTCTATGTGAGTATCAAGTCAATGAATGCCGAGGTAAACGCCTTATTTAACCCCGAAGCCGGCATGAGCACCCAGAGCTACAATTCGTTTCAGAAGTTTACCACGCCACAGGGTGCCTACCTGTATGGCTTTGAGGTGGACCGGAACGGTAACCTGCGCCTGCCCATTCTGGGGCTGATACCGGTAGCCGGAAACCCACAGTCGAAAATTGAAGCCATTGTACAGGCCCAGGCCGACAAATACATGAAAGATGCCATCGTGAAAGTCAAGCTGCTGAATTATATGGTGACCGTGCTGGGCGAAGTAAAAAACCCCGGCGTATATTATAACTACAACAACGACTTTACCCTGCTCAGTGCCCTGGGCATGGCCAACGGCAACACCGATTTTGCCGACATTCACAAGATTACCATCATCCGCCCCATGGAAAACGGCAAGAAAGTGATTAAGCTCGATTTATCCAATAAAGAATCCTGGATGTCGGAGGCCTTTTACCTCTACCCCAACGATTACGTGTTTGTGGAACCCGATCAATACAAAAACTTTCAGCTAAACAGCCAGGCTTATTCGTTGATCTTCTCTTCGTTTAGCATTTTGCTGGCCGTGTTCGGATTTTTGCTTTAAAAAAAACCAAGTCCAATCAACAGCGTCACCAATAAGTACAATCATAAAGAAACAATCCCATCAACCCGATAAATCATGAAGATTGATATCAACGACCTGCTCCAGGTACAAGACGAAGAAAAGGTCATCAACTACAAGCGCCTGTTTTTTCTGCTCCTGCAAAACTGGTACTGGCTGGTCGGGCTCACCTTTCTGGGTGCTGCCGGCGGCTATCTGTTCGGCCAGTTCACGCCCCAGACCTACAAGATCGACTCCAGCATCATCGTTCCCGAAGACAAGAACGCCCTGAACCTGGGCAGCCTGTTTGAAAATGACATGCCCGGCCTCGGCAAGGTGACCATCAACAATGAGATTGAACTGTTGAAATCGTACACCCTGAATCACCGGGTGGTGGATAACCTGAACTGGCGTACGGCTTGGTACGAAGACGATTTTCTGATCTGGAAGGGCCTGTATTCCAAAGAACCTTTCCTGGTGCAGGAAACCGATACCGGAGTCAATGCCGAGGGGGTCTACCTAAGGCTGACTCCGAAAGAGAACAACCAATACCGCATTGAAGCCGATGGTACCGGCCTGGTCAACAACGAGGAGGTAGATATCAGCTTCTCGGAAACACTGACCTTGGGCGAACCGTTCCAAAATGAGTTTTTCAACTTCACCCTTCACCCCAAAGAAGGAGCTGAAAAGCTTGAAGACCGCGAATTCCGCTTCGTCTTTCAAAACATCAACAAGCAAACCTTCAACTACCTGAAACAAATCCAGGTAGTGCAAACCGATAAGCAGGGCGAAGTGATCCGCCTGAGCCTGGAAGGCGCGGAGCCCCTGCGCAACATCCATTACCTGAACGAGCTGATCCGGGTGTACCTCGACCTGAAACTCGAGCTGCAAACGCAAACCCAGAAACGCTCGCTCGAATTTATCGACAAACAGCTGTCCGGCATTTCCGACTCGCTGAACGTTGCCGGAACCACCTTCACCGAGTTCCGCTCGCGCAACCAGATCATCGACCTGAGTGCGCAGGGCACCCTGGTGATGGAACAGTTGAGTGAGATTGAACGTCAGAAATCGCAGCAGCAAATTCAGCTCGAATATTTCCGCAACCTGCTCACCTATTTGGAGAAGGACGAAAACATCAACCAGATCTCAACCCCATCGGTGGTGGGTATTCAAGACCCCTCGCTGAATGCCCTGGTGCTTCGGCTGGGCGAACTGTACAGCCGCCGCGAAGTGTTGTCGTTCAGCGCCTACGAAAACAACCCCACGCTGGTGCTGCTGAACAAGGAAATTGCCCAGGTCAATGAGCAGCTGCGCGAAAACCTGCTGAACCTGATCGACAACGCGCAGATCAGCATTCGCAGTCTCGATGCCCGCCAGACCCGCATCAACAGCGACCTGAACAACCTGCCGGGACAGGAACAGCAGATGATCAACATCCAGCGAAAATACCAGCTGACCAGCGAAATTTATACCTTCCTGTTACAGAAACGGGCGGAAATTGAAATCGCCCTGGCGGCAGCGGTCGTCGACATCCAGATCATCGACCCGGCACGCATGGAGCGCATCGTACCCACGGGACGCGGCAACCTGATCCTGCTCATCTTCGGTGCCTTCCTGGGCTTGGCCTTGCCGGTGATCGTCATTCTGCTGGCCGACCAGCTCAACAGCAAGATCCACTTACAGGAAGATGTGGAACGACTCACCAAACTCACCATCATTGGCAATGTACTGCACAGCCGCAACAAGAGCGAGTTGGTGGTGATCGATCATCCCACAGCCCCCATCTCCGAGTCGTACCGGACCATCCGCACCAACCTGCAGTACAAGTTTAGCGAGCCGGGACAAAAGGTCATCGGTATTCACTCCATCAGCCCGGGCGAAGGAAAGACCTTCAACTCCACCAACCTGGCCTCCATCCTGGCCATGAACGAGAAAAAGACGCTGTTGATCGGGGCCGATATGCGGAAGCCTCGCCTGCACCAACTGTTTAACCTCAACAACAACAACGGCTTAAGCAACTACCTGGTGGGGCAATCCAATACGAACGACATCACCCAGCCCAGCCTGATCGACAACCTGTGGGTGATCCCTTCGGGCCCCATCCCGCCCAACCCCGCGGAGCTGCTGGAACGTCCGCGGATGCAGGAACTCATGGACTGGGCGAAAAAGGAATTCGACTACATCATTTTCGATAACGCGCCGGTATCCATGGTCACCGACGGACTGATCACCTGCCGCTATACGGACCTGAACCTGTTCATCCTGCGCTATGGGGTGAGCAACAAAGACCAGCTGAAGTTCATCAACGAAATCACCGGCAAAGGGGTCATGCCCAACGCCGCTTTGGTCATCAACGACATTAAGCTCGATGGCTACGGGTACAGCTACTCCTATAAATATGCCTACGGAAAAGGATATTACGCGGAGAAGTAGGGGAAGTGGACAGTGAGCAGTAAACAGCCTGCCCCGATACCTCGTGGGTCGCAGTAGGCAGAAAGCCGCTAGCTGCCAGTAGCAAGATTTAAACGCCAAGACGCGGAGAGGTTTCGAGTTTAAAGTTTCGAGTTTAAAGTTTAAAGTTTCGAGTTTCCAACCACCAGCAGAGGAGCAATTGAAAACCGCAACGAATAAACCCTGAAAGGGTTAAATATCAATAGCCCGGGGCAGAGCAATCCGGTTACTGACGGAAAGCGAAACCCCGGGATAGTCAGCATCCGGTTCCTCCCCGGCCGCGAACCATCGCCTGCAAAACGCACCACCG
>NZ_LGIA01000112.1 GCF_001270965.1 Sunxiuqinia dokdonensis
ATCCCGACGGAAACAAGAAGCTGGAAATGGACGATACCGTTTACATCATGGGGCGCCCGGAGCAAATTGCCAAGGCCTTTGAATTGTTTGGAAAGGAAGAATTGGAACTGGAAGCGAGTTAGTATCCAGTCTCAGTATCCAGCATCAAGTATCGAGTATCCAGCATCAAGTATCGAGTATCGAGCATCAAGTATCGAGCATCCAGCCCTCACTCATAAATATCGTCTTTTAGGTTGAGTTTGCACAAATCCAGCATAAAACGGCTGTATCGTTCAACCAGGAATTCCATAAAGGCTTTGCCCTTTTCTGCTGTAGCCAAATGCGGAGCGCCAACACCCGTATCCCGGCTTATTTTGCTCCATTGTCTTTCGGTCCAGGCCCAGTTTTCGTTCAGCGCCTGCACTTTAAATTGGCGGCTTTCTCCATTTCCTGCGTCATCGAGTGGCAGAACCAGTTCCGGGTATAAATACATCATCAGGCTGGTTTCCGACTCGTCGGCATGATCACCCGGGATATCAAAAAAATCGTTCCGTTCCGACAGTTTGAACCAGGAGCTGGAACTTATCAGCATGTCGGTATACCGGTAATTTACTTCGCGAATGATTTGTTTGAAATCATTGCCTCCGTGTCCATTCATAATTAATAGCTTGTGGATGCCTTGGCGGTTGAGGCTTTCAACAATATCAAACAAAATTTTGGTTTGGGTTGAAGGATTCAGATTGATGGTCAGCTTAATATCCGACTGGCCGGTGTTTACACCAAAAGGAATGCCAGGCAGCACCACGACGTTTCCTCCTTGCTCATTGGCCTTTTGGGCCGATTCGGCAGCGATGGCCTCCACCTGGTAGTTGTCGGTGGCATAGGGCAAATGGTAATTGTGCGCTTCGGTGGCTCCCCAAGGAAGAACCACCAGATCAACGGCCTGATTTTGGATGGATTTCCAGTTGTTTTCTGCTAATTTGGGCGATTTCATAGCTCTTAATTTTAGATAGCTGAAAGTTAAGAAGTAATCTCTTTTTGAGCAATCCATTTTCTAAATAAGGGTGAAAATAAAACCCTTTGCTTAGGTTGCTGTTTTAAAGGGGTAAATCTATTTTTTATGAAACAGATGATGTTGGTTGTGCTCGTGGGAGTGCTCGTGGGGTGTCAGTCAAAAGTAAAGAAAGAGGAGGTGCAGGAAGCACAGGACAATGACACCACACTAAGTTGTTGTTCAAACCTGCCGAATCGTTTTCAGCAGGCGACCGATCCTGCCGTTCAGTCGGCGGATGATCGGCAAGCCAAGCTGGAAGGCATGGTGCTGATCCCGGAAGGAAGTTTTATCATGGGTGGTGACTCCGAATGGGGAAGGCCCGATGAATTTCCGCATCACAAGGTGAAGCTTTCTGCTTTCTACATGGATATTCATGAAGTCACCAATCAGCAGTTTCAGGATTTTGTTGAGGCCACCGGCTACGTGACTACTGCCGAACGAAAGCCAGATTGGGAAGAAATGAAAAACCAGGTTCCTCCCGGCACGCCCAAACCGCCCGATGAAGTGCTGGTGGCTGCATCGCTGGTCTTTACACCAACCGATGGGCCGGTATCGCTCAACAACCCATCCATTTGGTGGAGCTGGGTGTCGGGAGCCGACTGGCGTCATCCGGAAGGGCCGGGCAGTTCGATCGAGGGAAAAGCGGATTACCCGGTGGTGCATGTCTCGTGGGAAGATGCGGCTGCTTACGCCAACTGGGCGGGCAAACGCCTGCCAACCGAAGCGGAGTGGGAGTATGCCGCGCGTGGAGGGGAGCAGGATGTGGTTTATCCCTGGGGAAAGGAGTTGATTCATGAAGGCAAGGTGAAAGCCAATTCGTGGGACGGCCGGTTTCCATACGACAATCAGGGGAAAGATGGTTTTGTGTTGGCCGCGCCGGTGGGGCAGTACGCGCCCAATGCTTATGGCTTGTACGATATGGGTGGCAATGTGTGGGAGTGGTGCGCCGATTGGTACCGGAACGACTACTATGCAACTTGCGAAAAGCAAGGTGTTGTGACCAATCCGCAGGGGCCCGAAGATTCGCATGATCCAGCTGAGCCTTACGCCCAGAAGAAAGTGACCCGCGGAGGATCGTTTTTATGTAACGACGACTACTGCTCCGGATTTCGGGTGGCGGCACGCATGAAAACAAGTTGGGACACCAGCCTGAATCATACCGGCTTTCGCTGTGTGGTATCGGCTGAGTAAACTGGATGCCGGATGCTTGATGCTGGATGCTTGATGATAGATGATGCGGAGCAAGCGTCGGTCAGTCGATTGCCGGTCGACGAATCACACGGATTACACTCCCTGTTTTTTCTTTCAATGCCGTCAATTCTGATGACAATAACTGGTCGCTGTTCTGTCGCAGGCCATCATTAAATGATGATGCCTCCACTTTTCGCCGGGGAAGCCATCATCAAATAGTCACGCCTCCACTTTTTGCCAGCGAAGCTATGACTAAATGATGACGCCTCCACTTTTTGCCGGGGAAGCCGTCATTAAATGATGATGTCCTCACTTCCTGCAGGGGAAGCCATGATTAAATGATGACGACTTTCTTTTAACAGCTGCAAACTGACAGCCACAAAAAAATCCCAGCCAAATGAATTGACCGGGATTTTACATCTATTGGTATGTTTCGAATTTACATGATGAGTTTGTAGCCTTTGCCGTGTACATTGATGATTTCGACCGAAGGCTCATCCTTCAGGTGTTTACGCAGCTTGGTGATGTAGACATCCATGCTTCGCGCGTTGAAATAGTTGTCATCAATCCAGATGGTTTTTAAGGCGAAATTCCGCTCCAGCACATCGTTGGCATTGTTGCACAGCAGTCGCAGCAGTTCCGACTCCTTGGTGGTCAGTTTTACCGTGTCGCCATCGCTAACCAGGGTTTGTTTACGGTGGTCGAAGATGTACTTCCCGAGCTGGTAGGTTGACTGTTCTGCACCTTTGCTGTCGCTGGTACGTCGCAGAATGGCTTCAATCCGAAAAATCAGTTCTTCCATACTAAAGGGCTTGGTCATGTAATCGTCGGCCCCCATTTTGAAGCCTTCCAACACGTCCTCCTTCAGGTTTTTGGCTGTCAGGAAAATGATGGGGACTTCCGCGTTGATCAGCCGGATGTCTTTTGCCAAGGTCATGCCATCTTTTTTGGGCATCATAATGTCGAGAATACACAGGCTGTACTGATTCTTTTTGAAACCGTTGTAGGCCACTTCGCCGTCGCCATACAAATCGGTATCGTATCCTTTTGCGATTAAATATTCTTTCAATAACAGGCCTAAGTTTTCATCGTCTTCGGCCAATAAAAGTTTTGCTTTTGTTTCCATTTATATTCACATTTAGTGGAAAATAGATCATGAATTTTGTTCCTTTATTTAAGGCGCTCTCCACCTTGATCTTACCTTGGTGCGAGTCTATAATTTTTTTCACATAACTGAGCCCGAGCCCAAAGCCCTTCACATCGTGCACATTGCCTGTGGGAACCCGGTAAAACCGTTCGAAAATTTGATCTTGGTGTTCCTTCGCAATTCCTATGCCATTGTCTTTCACCGAAACGACGACAAAATCTTTTTTATTCTCGGTCTTTACTTCAATGGCTGGCTGGCCTTTGCTGTATTTCATGGCATTATCGAGCAGGTTGAAAATCACATTGGTAATGTGTACTTCGTCGCCCTTGATCTGGTCGTTTTCGGCAGCAATAATCGACTGCAAGGTGCCATCTTTACTTTTGACCCGCAATTCAAAGTTGAGAATGACATTGTTAATCAAGTCGTTTAAATGAACCTCCTTAAACTTGAGTTTCAACCGGCCTTCGTTAAAAACAGCCATTTGCAAAACTTTCTCCACCTGGAAACTCAGGCGTTTGCTTTCTTGCAAAATCACGTTCGACACATGTTCAATGGTCCGCGGTGTATTGCTGATGCTGTTGTCGTGCAGCATTTGGCTGGCCAGCGAAATGGTGGAGATCGGCGTTTTCAGCTCGTGGGTCATGTTGTTGATAAAGTCATTTTTGATGTTTGACAGCTTTTTCTGTTTCAGGATAATGAGGATGGTGTACACAAAAATGCCAATCAGCAGTGCCGTTAATATGGCGGTCGGAATCACCATCAGCCCGGCTTCACGGAGCAGGTAGCTTTGCCGTTTCGGAAAATAAACCGAGAGATAATTGGGTTTGACATCGATTACGTCGTTGGGAAAAAGCAGACTTTTGTACGGCTTTTTGTTTTCAGGATTGAAATCGGTGTTTCCAAAAACTTTCTGCTCTTGTCCTTGCGGATAGGCGTAAATCGCATATTTGTATTCCAGGTTGATGTTTGAGTTTTCAAACTCGCTTTGAAGCGCCCGATCCAGAGTTTGCGAGTTCACCCTTTCTTTGATGGGGAGCTGCGAGAACAGAAATTGGTTTTGAAGGATCCGGTAGTAGTTGGCTTGTTCATTCATCCGCATCTCATATTGCTGACGAATGTAGCCGTCGTAGTCATGAATTTCATCAAAAGCCGAAGGGAAGTCACCTGGCATGCCGCGTTCATTATTGAAAATGGAACTTGAATCGTTATACGAAATGGACAGTTCTTCGCTATAGGTTCCGGTGCTTTTCCGCTGCGAAAAACGAAACGAAATATTCACATCGCTAGGTCCGCTTTGTGAATTATTGGGGGTGTTGGGAAAAATATTGGTTTGCTGATTGTTCCTTGGAAAGATCGAGTTTCTAATGGCCTGCCGGTTGCTTTGTGCCACCAAAAGCGAGGCTTCTTCCATTTCGAGGCGGCGTACCACCTGTCGTATGGCCCGGTTGACTGTTTGATCAAACTGCTCTTCTTTAATCTGAAATGCTTTTTGAATCGAGTTGGTTTGAACAGCAATCAAACTGGTCATCACAATGGCCATGATTACAATTAGAAAAATGATCACTCTTCTACTCATGAATACAAAGATAAACTTTAAGGAATAGGGTAATTCGCTGCTTAACAATATTTAACATTGGTGCTGTTTGCTGTCGATCGAATTCATTTGAATAGGAAATTCTTAACAGGCTTTAACATTTGTTAGCAAGGCAGTTATCCGCACATCCGTATATTTGTAATCTGTAAATGTATAACATTCATTTGCAGAAAAAAGGTTTAACTGAGTTTTTTTACAAGGTGAATTTAGGTTTTGGTTTTTAAAAGCGGAGTTGAGAAGCTCCGCTTTTTGTTTGCCGCCAGTTTTTCGTGAAGTCGCTGCCGGTTATCGGGCAGTAATTCAGTCGTTGAAAACCAAGTTTGGACTGGGCTTCCTACGCTTTAAGTTCTTCCAGTTTAATCAAGGCAGCTTTCGATGCGTTTTGCTGGGCTTCTTTTTTCGAGTTGCCCTGGCCTTTGCCAAGCACCTTTTTTTCCACGGTAATGGTTGAAAGGAAAAACGGCTGGCGGTTGTCACCCGTGCTTTTCTCAGTGGTGTCGAAGTTGATCTCTTTTTTATTTTTCTGGCTCCACTCAATCAACTGGCTTTTGTAGTTGGTGTTGGTGTTTTGAATTTCATCCAAATTAACTTGTTGCAAGAGTAGTTTGCGGGTAATAAACTGCCGGGTAACCTGGTAACCCTTGTCAAGGTAAAGGGCCCCGATAATGGCTTCGAGAGCATCGCCGTAGATGTGGCTGCTTTCACCGGCATTGTTGGTATTCGACTGGATGTAATAATTCAGGCCAACCTGGAAAGTCAGCTCTGTGAGAAAAGTTCGGTTAACCAGTTTCGATCGCATTTGGGTGAGGAATCCCTCGTCCATGTTGGGAAAGCGGTTGTATAAAAATTCGGCGATGACCGCACCCAGAATGGCATCGCCCAAATATTCCAAACGCTCGTTATTGACCCAGTTGCCCTGCGAGTCGGTTTTTGACGCCGACCGATGGGTTAGTGCTGTTTCATAAAGCTTTAAGTTGTTTGGACTGCTGTTGAATAAAGCTTTTAAAAACAAATAAAACTCTTTTCTCGGTGAAGAAAAGAGTTTTATTTTGTGTGCGATATTTCTAATCACTTGATCAGTATTTCTTAAAAATAACTGTCGCATTGTGACCTCCAAAACCGAAGGTGTTGCTCAACGCGTAATTAATTTCACGCGCTTTCGCTTTTCCAAAGGTAAAATCGAGTTTACTGTCAATCTCTGGATCATCAGTAAAATGATTGATTGTTGGAGGAATAATTCCATGTTTGATGGCCAGGATGGACGCGATGCCTTCAACAGCACCGGCTGCACCCAAAAGGTGTCCTGTCATCGATTTTGTGGAACTAATGCTTAATTTATAAGCATGATCGCCAAAACATTTTTGAATTGCTTTTGGCTCTGCAATATCTCCGAGTGGAGTAGAGGTACCGTGAACATTGACATAGTCAATATCTTCCGGTTTTATGCCGGCATCTTCCAAAGCCCATTTCATGACTAAAGTAGCGCCTTTGCCGTCAGGATCAGGGGCAGTCATGTGGTAAGCGTCAGCAGACATTCCCCCACCGGCCACTTCTCCATAAATTCTGGCGCCACGTTTTACAGCATGTTCATACTCCTCAAGAATGAGGGCGCCTGAACCTTCGCCCATGACAAAACCATCGCGGTCTTTATCAAACGGACGGGATGCTGTTTTGGGGTCATCATTTCTGGTAGAAAGTGCACGCATGGAATTGAAACCACTTAAACCGGCTTCGTTGATTGCTGCTTCTGATCCACCTGTGATAAACAGGTTGGCTTTGCCCATGCGGATGTAATTGAAGGCTTCAATGATCGCATGAGATGCCGAGGCACAAGCAGAAACTGTTGTGAAGTTGGGGCCTCTGAATCCGTAGCGGATGGAGACCAGACCTCCGGCAATGTTGGCAATCATCTTCGGAATAAAGAACGGATTGAATTTGGGGCGATGAACATCGTAGGCACGGGCTTCTTCAAAAAAGGTTTGAAGTCCTCCAATACCAGCTCCCCAAATCACTCCGGCACGATCTTTATCGACAGTTTCCAGGTCGATACCTGAATCTTCGATAGCTTGTTGCGCAGAGGCATAAGCATACAAAGTATAGAGGTCGTGCTTGCGCACTTCTTTTTTCTCTACATAAATTGTAGGATCAAAGTTCTTTACTTCGCATGCAAACTGAGTTTTTTGCAGTTCAACATCGAATTTTGTAATTCGATCGGCTGCGCTGACTCCGTTTTTTAGCCCCTCCCAATACTCCTCAATAGAATTACCAAGCGGGTTTACGGTTCCAAGTCCGGTTATAACTACCCGTTTAAATTCCATAAATGTTTAATTCAAATTTATTACTTTACGTTTGCCTCGATGTGCGAAATCGCTTCACCAACTGTTGAAATCTTCTCAGCTTGATCGTCTGGAATAGCCAAATCAAACTCTTTTTCAAACTCCATAATCAATTCAACAGTATCAAGCGAGTCGGCACCTAAGTCATTTGTGAATGAAGCTTCGTTAGTCACTTCACTTTCGTCAACGCCCAATTTGTCGACAATAATTGCTTTAACTTTACCTGCAATGTCAGACATAGTTCTAATTTTAAGTTAATATTCAATTTTGTTTTTAAAAAATCCGGTGCAAAGTAATAAATTTACCCAAAATATATCAAAGAAAAATCGAAATAAATAGCTGTTTTGGGCTGTAAGTTATTGATTATCTAAACTATATTTGAACGTGCGAGTCTATTATTCTAAAATAAATCAGAATTGAAAATAACATGAAGAAAATTGCCATTTTTGCCTCAGGATCAGGAACTAACGCTCAAAATATCATCGAGTATTTTCAAGGTAACCGGCACGTGATTGTTGACTCATTGTGGTCGAATAACGAAAATGCCTACGCATTGATCCGTGCTGAGAAGCTTGGCGTTGAGTCGTTTACATTCACGCGTGATGAGCTTTATCATAGTGTTGATGTGTTGGAGGAGCTGGCCGAGCGAAAGATTGATATGATTGTGTTGGCTGGCTTCCTTTGGCTGGTCCCAAAATCGCTGACAGAAGAGTTTACGGTTATAAATATACATCCGGCGCTTTTACCCAAGTATGGGGGAAAGGGCATGTATGGGAATTTTGTGCACGAAGCGGTTGTAAAGAACAAAGACAAAGTTTCGGGGATTACCATACATTATGTGAATGAACGTTACGATGAAGGTCATATTATTTTTCAGGCCAGGTGTGATCTGGATCAGGGAGACAAAGCTGACGATGTGGCCGCGAAAGTACACCAGCTGGAGTACGAACATTATCCCCGGGTGATTGAGGAAGTGTTGTTTGCGGACGAAGAATAGGCAAGCTCTAAGGTGCTTAAAAGCCCGGATCCGATTGATGTACAATTGCGATCCGGGCTTTTGATTATTTTTTGCGCCCTTTTTTTTACTGTCGTTTATTCCTGAAAAGGAATCAGGCTCAATTGGGTGGTCAGCGAATCTTTTAAGGTGGTAAAAGCCGTCAGGTTGTCTTCGTGAATGGGCTCAACGGGTGGTGCTTCCACTTTCAAGGGATCCATCGGCGAGCCGTTGCGGAACACCCGAAAGTCGAGGTGCGGACCAGTCGATAAACCAGTCGATCCGACATAGCCAATAACTTGACCTTGCTTTACGCGGGTGCCGGTGGCAATTCCTTTGGCAAAACCATGCAGGTGCATGTAGCAAGTGGTGTACACCGAGTTGTGCTTGATGTACAGGTAGTTTCCGCCGCCAGCCCGTTGATAGCCTTTGCGGGTCACCACGCCATCGCCAATGGTGCGAACTGGTGTTCCGGTTGGAGCGGCATAGTCGATACCATGATGTGGACGTCTGATTTTCAATACCGGGTGATAGCGACTGTTTGAAAAGCGGCTGCTGATGCGAGAGAATTCCAGTGGTGATTTCAGAAAAGCTTTTTTCAGACTATTCCCTTCTTGGTCGAAATAGCTCAATGAACTGTCTTGTTCAAACTGAAAAGCATAGAAGTCCTGGTTCATATGTTGAAACTGGCAGGCGTAAATTTCGCCAACTCCGATGGAGATGGAATCGACATACATTTCTTCATAAATTACTCGGAACTGGTCGTTGCGCTGAATGCCATAGAAATCGATCGTCCATTGGTAAATGTCAGAAAGTTTAATTGCCAGTACCGGATTAATATCGTTGTCCTGCATGGTGTTCCACAGCGACGATTTAATGGTGCCCGACGCCGTTTTCAGTTCGGTAGTAATGGGTTTTTGCCCGGTATAAATATGCAGGGAGTCCTGCAATTCATAAACGACATAATCCGTATTGTCGATTTCATACACAAAATAGGCCGGCGTTTGCAGGCTGTCATTCTTCAGAAAAAAATGATAGTGGTTGTTGTGTTTAATTCTACGGACGTCGAATATTGGTTTTGATTTTCGCGCCAGTTGGTCGATGGTTTGGTAGGAGATATTCTTTTTGACCAAAATGTCGGACAAGTTCTCGTTGCGCAGGATTGGTGCCGTTTCAACGGTGAAGGAATCAACCGGAAGGCCAAATAGCAGCACAGGCTCGGGGATGGGAAGGGGTTCGGGTTCGGGAACCTTTTCGGGTTTTGGTTCCGGCGGACGAATCGCAAACACCAAGATCAAACTAATAGCGGCCAGTAAAAAAACAACTTCTGCAATATATTTCTTCATACTAAATTCTCATCTTATCAAACCCTTGGCCGTAAACTCCCATAACACTTCCCATGGAAATAAAGGCTTCCGGGTCAATCTCTTTCAATTTTCTAAAAATCAGGCTGGATTCCCGTTTGCGGACAACGGTCATCACGACTTTCACATTTTCTTTGGTGTACCAACCTGTTCCATCCAGAACAGTAACGCCCCGACTGACATTTTTATTGATGTAATCGGCAATTTCTTCAAAATTCCTCGAAAATATAAAAATTTGGGCAGAAGCATTCGCTCCATTTAAAAAAGCATCGATGGTATAGGAAACCACCCACATGGAAACGTAGCCATACACCAGCTTTCCGGGCGATTGAAAAACAAAGTAGCTGGAAGCAATGATAATCACATCGCAATACATGATGACGCGTCCCGGGCTGATGTTGCGGTATTTGTTGATGATCATGGCGATGATATCGGTGCCGCCGGTGCTACCTCCGCGCGTAAACACAATTCCAATTCCCACACCCCCCATCATGCCACCCAGGGCAGCCGACAAGAAGGTGTCGTCAATTAGCGGCTCTTTTAGCAGGCCGGGTGTAAGCCAAAACAGAACCGTTGCCACCAGCATGCTGAAAATGGTTTTGATGCCAAAGCTGGCTCCCAACACCTTGATGGCGATCAGGATCAGGAAAACATTGATGACGAAGTAGGAGACGGCCACCGGGATGTGCGTGGAGTAAAAAATAACGGCTGACAAACCGCTAATCCCGCCACCGGTAATTTCGGCAGGAATCAGAAAGATGGTCCAGGAAAGCACGTAGAGGGCCATTCCGAAGGCGATGACGACGTAATCGGTCAGCGTCGTTTTTAGTTTTGTTTTGTGTTCGTTTGTCATCTTGTTTTCAAGTTAACCAATTGCCATTTCTAGTTTTCATTTCTTTCCCGCTGTGGGTGAAATTGGCTGCAAAAGAAGACCTTTAAAAATTGAAAAGAATGGATAAAAGTCATCGGTTGACCGTTTAACGTAAATTTCACATTGGGGCTTGAAAGGGGAGGTGGGTGGTGATGGCCTACATAAAAAAAGATGGCCCCTGCAAGCAAGAGCCATCTTTTGTATGGGTGGTAATAAAAATCGAATTACAGCACGACGTTGATAATCTTCTTCGGAACGTAAATCACCTTCTTCGGTGTTTTTCCATCGAGCCATTTTTGGGCTAGCTCGTTTGTAAGCACCGCTTTTTCAACTTCATCTTTCGGAAGGTCGAGTGGCAGTTCCAGTTTGAAGCGCATTTTCCCGTTGAACGATACCGGGTATTCATGGGTATCTTCCACCAACAGGCTTTTATCGGCAACAGGCCAGGGCTCATAAGCCAGCGATTTGGGGTTACCGTATTGGTTCCAAAGCTCTTCGGCCAGGTGAGGCGCATAGGGCGATAGAATTTTGGCAAAGGTTTCAGCCGTTGACTTGGTCACTTTTCCTTTTTTAATACAGAGGTTGTTGAAAACCATCAAAGCCGAAATGCCGGTGTTGAATTTCAGGTTTTCAATGTCATCACCCACTTTCAGGATGGTTTGTTGTAGTAATTTCAATACTTCGCTATCTTCCTCGCTTTCCACAATGTTCTCCGGATTAGCAAAAAAGCGGTGTGCCCGGCTCAAAAATCCAAACACGCCTTTCACACCATTTTCGGCCCAGGGCTTGGTGTCATCCAGTGGGCCCATAAACATTTCGTATAAGCGCAAGGCATCGGCGCCGTATTTTTCAACCACATCATCAGGGTTGATCACATTCTTCAGCGATTTGGACATCTTGGCCACAATTTGCCGCAGTTCTTCGCCGGTTTGTGTATGAAAATATTTTCCGTCTTTTTCTTCAACCAAATCCGAAGCAACCTTGGCACCGGTTTGTGTTTCGTAGGCAAAGGCCAGAATCATACCCTGGTTGAACAGTTTTTTGAAAGGCTCGTCGGTTGAAACCACGCCCAAATCGAACAGCACCTTGTGCCAGAAACGCGAGTACAGCAGGTGAAGCACGGCGTGTTCGGCACCCCCGATATACAGATCAACCGGCATCCAGTAGTTTTCCAACTTCGGATCGAAAATTTGCTCATCATTTTTCGGGTCGATGTAGCGCAGGAAGTACCAGCACGAACCCGCCCATTGTGGCATGGTGTTGGTTTCGCGTCGTCCTTTGCGGCCGTTTTCATCCACCACGGTCAGCCAATCGGTGGCATTGCCCAGTGGCGACTCGCCACCTTCGCCCGGTTCAAATTTTTCCAGATCGGGCAAGGTCACGGGCAGGTTGTCGTCTAAAGTGACCTCGCCATCTTCCCAGTGAATGACAGGGAAAGGTTCTCCCCAGTAGCGCTGGCGGCTAAACAGCCAGTCGCGCAGCTTAAAGTTGGTGGTGGCTTTTCCAATGCCTTTTTCTTCGAGCCAAGCGGTAATTTTGGCAATGCCCTGTTTTTTGTTTAGCCCATTGAGGTCGATACCTGTTTGGTCGCTTGCCGAGTTGATGTAGGCGCCGTCTTCGGTCCAGCAGGCTTGGCCGGCCAGCACTTTTTCGCGGGTTTCTTCGTCCGCATTTTTGGGGTCCAGAATGCAAACAATCGGTATTTGAAATTTCTCAGCGAACTCGAAGTCGCGGGTGTCATGTGCCGGAACAGCCATAATGGCACCGGTTCCATAGCCCATCAAGACGTAGTCGGCCACCCAAATCTGAATTTTATTTCCGTTGACCGGGTTGATGGCGTAGCGGCCGGTAAACACGCCGGTTTTATCCTTCGCGAGTTCCGTTCTGTCCAGGTCTGATTTCAGAGAAGCCGCCTGGGTGTATTTTTTCACCTCTTCTTTTTTCTCGTCAGCCACCAAGGCGTCAAGCATCGGATGCTCGGGCGAAACCACCATGTAGGTTGCGCCAAACAAAGTGTCGGGGCGGGTGGTGTACACACGCAGTTTTTGGCTCACACCTTCCACTTCAAAGTCAACTTCTGCTCCGGTTGATTTGCCGATCCAGTTTTTTTGCATGTCTTTTACGCCTTCGGGCCAGTCCAGTTCGTCCAGGCCTTCGAGTAAGCGTTGCGCGTAATGTGGAATACGAAGCAGCCATTGTTTCAGGTTTTTGCGAATCACCTGGTGTCCGCACTTTTCGTGCGCACCATCCGATAGCACTTCCTCGTTGGCGCAAACCGTTTTGCAGTTTTCGCACCACCACACCTGGGCGTTGTCGTAATAAGCCAGTCGTTTCTTGCTGATGTATTCGTTTATTGCTGAATCGCCTTCGGCTTGAATTTCGTCGGGGATGGGAAGCTCGCTGATCGGACGGCCTTTGCCCTGCTCATAATCAAACCAGGTGTTGTACAGCTTGGTGAAAATCCACTGGGTCCATTTGAAATATTTGGGATCGGTGGTATTGATCTCGCGGTCCCAGTCGTAGCTCAGGCCCAGGGTTTTTATTTGTCGCCGGAAATTATCGCAGTTTTTGTTGGTTGTCACTGCCGGGTGCGTGCCGGTTTGAATGGCGTATTGCTCGGCGGGCAGTCCAAAGGCGTCCCAACCCATGGGGTGCAGCACGTTAAACCCGTTCATCCGCTTGTAGCGGCTAATGATGTCCGTTGCGGTGTATCCTTCGGGATGCCCCACATGTAAGCCCGATCCTGACGGGTAAGGAAACATGTCGAGAATGTAATATTTGGGCTTCGAAAAGTCGTTTTCGGTTTTGAAGGTTTTGTTTTCTTCCCAGTGGGCTTGCCATTTTGGCTCAATATCCCAAAATTTGTATTCCATGGTGATGGTTGATTAAAAGCGTTTTAAAACTGAGCGGCAAAGATAGGAAAATATGGGGACAGTTGGTCAGTCGCAGTGATCAGTCTCAGTATTCAGTGGCTGGACATGGAAGACAGGAAGATGTGAAAATGAGCGGGTGAGAAAAATGAGATTGGCTCCTCTTCTCAAATTCACCTTTTCTCGTGACGATGAACTTCGTTTAGACAACACGTCAAGGTATTGAATTTGTAAGTAAGATAAATGTGTTTGTTTTTAAGGGATTACAAAATCCCGGGTTATATTGGCCCGGATGACATATCCCGAATGATGAATTGATCCCTTCTTTTGAAATTCTGAAAAAACTGCGGCCAGCTTTCTTGTTTTCTGCCAAATTCAAGAAAATCTGCGGCCAGCTTTCTTGTTTTGCATTGAGTTCAAGAAAATCTGCGACCAGCTTTCTTGTTTTGCATCGAATTCAAGAAAATCTGCGGCCGGAAAGAAGGATGACCGCCCAAGCGACCTCTCCTAAAATAGCTAGACTGATTTACACTTTGTCCTTGCTAAGTGTAGATGGTTATTTCACATCTGTCGGGGTACGGATATGTTTAATTTTTGCCACGAACATGAAGTGATCCTGTTCTTCCTTTGAGTATAAAAAAAAGACAGCGCACCAAAATGATGCGCTGTCTTTATTTTTCAGATTCATGTACAATCTTTTTTCAGAAGGTGTGGCTTGATTACATCATGCCGCCCATTCCGCCGCCCATTGGAGGCATAGCAGGAGCTGGGTGATCTTCTTTTTCTTCAACCAGTACACACTCGGTAGTCAGGAACATGCCGGCAATTGATGCGGCATTTTCCAATGCGACGCGTGTCACTTTGGCTGGGTCAATCACACCTGTTTCGTACAAGTTTTGGTACTCATCAACACGGGCATTGTAACCAAAGTCGCCTTCGCCTTCGCGTACTTTTTGTACCACTACGGCACCTTCTTTTCCGGCGTTGGTCACAATTTGGCGCAACGGCTCTTCGATGGCGCGTTTGATGATTTCAATTCCGGTAGTTTCATCCTCGTTTTCGCCTGTTAAACCGTCTAGCGAGCTAATGGCGCGGATGTAAGCCACACCACCACCAGGAACAATACCTTCCTCAACGGCAGCACGGGTTGCGCTCAGTGCATCGTCCACACGGTCTTTCTTTTCTTTCATTTCAACTTCGGAAGCGGCACCAACATACAGGACGGCCACACCACCTGCCAACTTGGCCAGACGTTCCTGCAATTTCTCGCGGTCATAGTCTGATGTGGTTGATTCGATCTGGCGTTTGATCATGCCAACACGCGACTTGATGGCTTCATCTTCGCCTGCGCCGGCAACCACTGTTGTGTTTTCTTTGTCAACGGTAATTTTCTCTGCCTGACCGAGCATTTCCAAAGTGGTGTCTTCCAGTTTCATCCCTTTTTCTTCGGTAATCACAGTTCCACCAGTCAGGATGGCCAGGTCTTCCAGCATTTCTTTACGACGGTCGCCAAATCCGGGAGCTTTTACGGCACACACTTTCAATGATCCGCGTAAACGGTTAACAACCAGCGTGGCCAGTGCTTCACCGTCAACATCTTCTGCAATAATCATCAGCGGACGTCCGCTTTGGGCTGTTTGTTCCAAAACAGGAAGCAGGTCTTTCATGGTGCTGATCTTTTTGTCGTGGATCAGGATGAAAGGATTTTCAAGGCTGGCTTCCATTTTTTCGGTATCCGTTACAAAGTAAGGTGAGATGTAACCGCGGTCGAATTGCATACCTTCCACAACGTCGACATAAGTCTCTGTTCCTTTGGCTTCTTCAACGGTGATCACCCCTTCTTTGTGTACTTTTTCCATGGCCTCGGCAATCAGCGAACCGATTTCTTCGTCGCCGTTGGCCGAAACTTTAGCAACCTGCTTGATTTTATTGTAGTCGTCGCCAATGTTTTGGGCTTGTGATTGGATACTTTCAACGACCTTGCGAACGGCTTTGTCGATTCCGCGTTTCAGGTCCATGGGGTTGGCACCTGCGGTTACGTTTTTTACACCTACATTAACAATTGACTGTGCCAAAACGGTGGCGGTAGTTGTTCCGTCTCCGGCGTCGTCACCTGTTTTGCTGGCTACTTCTTTTACCATTTGAGCGCCAATATTGGCATAGGCATCGGGAAGTTCAATTTCTTTAGCGACAGTTACACCGTCTTTTGTGATTTGAGGAGCACCAAATTTTTTCTCAATAACCACATTGCGTCCTTTCGGCCCCAGGGTCACTTTCACGGCATCAGCCAGTTGATCAACTCCTTTTTTTAGCAACTCTCTTGCTTCGACATCGAATTTAATTTCTTTTGCCATTGGTATTCTTTTTTAAGATTTTCAGTTTCAATTAAACAATGTATAAAACATCAGTTTGCGACATCAACAAGTAATCTTTCCCGTCGATGTTCAACTCTGTGCCGGAATATTTCCCGTAAAAAACAGTATCACCAGCTTTCAGTTCCATGGGTTCGTCTTTTTTTGCGGCACCCACCAAAACCACCTGGCCAACTTGTGGCTTTTCTTTTGCTGAATCAGGAATAATAATTCCACTCGCTGTTTTTGTTTCTGCTTCCTTTGGTTGAACCAGGATTTTACCTGCAAGGATTTTACCTTTTAAATCTGCCATTTTTTGAATTATTTTTAGTTAGACATATTTTTTTATTGACACCCTTGTCTATCGAATTGTATGCCAAAGCTGCTTACCCAATGATTGGAAGGTGAATTGAGACATTTTTTCCTTTTTCGGCATAGGAAAAGAAGCAGAAGT
The DNA here is from genome assembly GCF_001270965.1 of Sunxiuqinia dokdonensis. Lineage (GTDB taxonomy): Bacteria > Bacteroidota > Bacteroidia > Bacteroidales > Prolixibacteraceae > Sunxiuqinia > Sunxiuqinia dokdonensis. The sequence goes on from NZ_LGIA01000112.1 coordinate 16,206, forward strand.
TTACTCTAGTGTTTGTTTTTCAGGGGATTAAAGCTGTATGACAGCTGCGTTTGCAACCTGACAATTGGGCATAAAAAAACCACCCGGCTTCGAGTGGTTTTGTATCGTATGCGTTCAATCGTTTTTTTATTCGGCCGGTGCTTCTTCGGCAGGTGCTTCTTCTTGCCCTTGTTCAGGTGCTGTCATCGGAAAGTCGGGAACAGCGCTGGGGTCAACGGCATTTTCAATTTGATTTTGAATGGCAGAGCGGTTAATATCTTCAGCCGATCGTGGGATAAATGCGCTTCCTAAAACAGAAAACAACAGCAGTGCTCCGGCTAAAAACCAGGTTGCTTTTTCCAGGAAATCGGTTGTTTTCCGAACCCCCATGATTTGATTTGAGGATTGAAAGTTGCTTGCCAAGCCACCACCTTTGGAGTTTTGTACCAAAACAATCAGGATCAAAAGTGCACAGGTGATAAAGATTAAAACGGTTATTAGCGTGTACATGATATGCTTTATTAATTCATTAATTTTTTTAATTTCTCAATCTGACCGGCAAAGTAAGTACTTTTTTCCGGAAATTTCAAACTTAAATTTTCATAGGCCTCAATGGCTTTTTGATAATGTTTTTGCTGGGCGTAAATTCTGGCAAGAGTCTCAGTAACAAGTGAATGATCTGCTTTTTCTTCTGGTTCGTGTTTCACCGGCGCTTCTACTTCATCCAGTACTTTTTTGGCTTCTTTTTTCCGAATCGACCGAATCAGGTCAATTAAGCTCTCTTCGCGATCTTCTTTTCGCTCGCTTAGCTGGTAAAAGCCTGGAGTCATGTATTCTTTCACCAGCGGATCTTCGTCGGCCAAAACATCTGGTAACGCGCCGGCTGCCATTTCTTCCCGATGTAAAAAATGGTACAGCTTGCGCCGGTCGCCAATCCTGATGGCCCCTTTTTGCAGGTAGCTGTCAAACTCCGGATGATCGAGCATCTTCAGGTTTTTGAGCAGCAGGATCCAGGCCGCTTGAAAAGTGGGGTAGCCTTCCACCAGCTTCTTAAGCTCAGGCAAGCTGTCCTCGTTCAGTTTCTCCGGATGATTCAGGTAGTTGTAAAATGTTTCTTTTTGCATTACCAGTTCGCAATCGACGCGTTAAAAATATCATCGGTTAATTTCTCCAGAATCAGCACCACCAATTCATCTTCCACACTGCTTAAAATCTGGTTGCTGTCAAAGTCTTCGTATGCCGAGAATGTTTTTTCCCAGTCCTCGTCCGGATTGGTGTTGTTGGTGTATTTTACCTTCACCGAAACCGTCAGGCGGGTTTGTGCGGCCAGGTCGCCTTCGGAGATGTTCATCGGGCGGGTATCGTAGCCGGTAATCTGGCCTTCAAACTCCAGATCGCCGCCTTCTTCCTGTTGGTTGAGCGAAGTTTGTCGCAGCAGTTTGTCCTGCAGCGCTTCGGTCATTTGCTGGCTCAGGTTGGGGTTGATGAGCCTTGCCCGGTTGGGGAAATAGTAGACCGAAAATGTCTTCACCTCGGGTGAGATGGAAGCTCCTGTAAACGAGTAGGACACCTTGCAACTTTGAAACAATCCATGTCCTGCCAAACTGATCAGAACAAGCAGCAAGATGCTTTTGAGGCTATTTATTGATGTCATATTCTTTGATTTTTCGATAGAGGGTTCGCTCTGAAATGCCCAGCTCCTGGGCAGCGTACTTGCGTTTTCCGTTGTGTTTTTCGAGGGCTTTTTTGATTAATTCAACTTCTTTGTCTTCCAAAGAAAGTGATTCTTCAACAAATTCTTCGGTATCCTGAATGTTTTCCCGATCAATCGGATCGTTGTACGGAATGGGCGACTGGGCTTTGCGTTCGGGTGTGATGGTACTTTCGTCTCCCTGATAAATTTTTCGGATGATTTGGGCATTATCCGAATGAAATCCCGGACGGTCGGCACCATCAACCATCAGGTCGTGTACCAGCTTTTTCAGGTCGTTCATGTCTTTTTTCATGTCGAAAAGCACCTGGTACAGGATTTCCCGTTCGTTGGCAAATGTTTTCTCATCAATTCCTTTGTACAGGGCAGGCAAGTGATTCATGGCACTGGGAAGATAGCCCCGCATGGCCTGGCCGTCGATGTTTCGGTTTTGCTCGATGATCGATATTTGCTCGGTAATATTTTTTAGCTGGCGCACGTTTCCCGGCCAGTCGTAATTGGTCAGTACCGCCTGCGCTTCATCGTCGAGGCGGATGGGTGGCATCCGGTAGCGTTCGGCAAAATCGAGGGCAAACTTACGGAACAGCAGGAAAATGTCTTCCTTGCGGTCGCGCAGGGGCAGCACACGAATGGGGACAGTATTAAGCCGGTAGTATAAGTCTTCGCGAAACTTCCCGTCCTGAATGGCCACGGGGATGTCAACATTGGTGGCCGCCACAACCCGTACGTTGGTTTTCAGAACCTTGGAAGAACCTACCTTCATAAATTCGCCGGCTTCGAGCACGCGCAACAAACGAACCTGCGTAGAAAGCGGCAGCTCGCCAATTTCATCCAGGAAAATGGTCCCTCCGTCGGCCTCCTCGAAATAACCTTTGCGATCGGATAGTGCGCCGGTGAAAGCCCCTTTCTCGTGTCCGAAAAGTTCCGAATCAATGGTCCCTTCCGGGATGGCGCCGCAGTTTACCGCAATGTACTTGCCGTGTTTACGTGCTGAAAATTGATGTATGATTTGGGGGAACGCTTCTTTCCCGGTTCCACTTTCACCCGTAATTAAAACCGATAAGTCTGTTGGCGCAACTTGCACGGCGACTTCGATGGCCCGATTGAGCCCGGTGGCATTCCCAATAATTCCAAAACGTTGTTTTATTTCCTGAACATCCATATTTTTACTGCTGAATTTTCAACTGACAAAGTTACAATTTTAACGATTAAAGCCTTTGTTTTTGTTGTGTAAGAATAACGAAGGGTTTAAATAATTTACCAACTATGAAGTTTATCGGTATTATTCCTGCCCGCTTTGCATCCACACGTTTTCCGGGTAAACCCTTGGCCATATTGAATGGTAAGCCCATTATTCAGCATGTGTACGAAAATGCGGCCAAAGGGCTGGATGCTGTTTGGGTGGCAACAGACAATAGCCGGATTGCACAAGCCGTAAGCAATTTTGGCGGACAGTTTGTCATGACCCGCGAAGATCATCCAAGCGGTACCGACCGATGTGCGGAGGCGGCACAACTGTTGTCGGCTGAACATGATTTTGAGGTGGTGATCAATATCCAGGGCGATGAACCCTTCGTTCGTCCGGAGCAGATTAATGCGCTGAAGTCGTGTTTTGCAGATCCGAAAACGGAGATTGCCACCTTGGTGAAAGTCATTGAATCGGCCGAGGTGCTGTTCAACCCCAACCGGCCCAAAGTGGTGGTTGGAAAGGATCAGCAGGCGCTGCTATTTAGTCGTGAGGCCATTCCGCATATTCGCGGGGCGGCCAAAGAAAACTGGCTAGCTGAGCACGAATTTTACAGTCACCTGGGCATGTATGCCTACCGGAAAGATATTTTGCAGCAACTTACCCAGCTGTCTCCGTCGAAGCTGGAGCTGGCGGAATCGTTGGAGCAATTGCGCTGGATCGAAAGCGGCTTCCGCATTAAGGTTGCCCAAACCCGCTTTGAAAGCATTGGCATTGACACGCCTGAAGATTTGGAGGCCGCCCGCCAGTTTCTGGAAAACCAACAGTCTTAAATTGGAGTTCCGGAAAAACTATCGGCTTAGGAAATAGATGGCTACCGCAAGGCCAACCAGGGCGATTGCCCATATGAAGACGGTGATTCGTCTTTCTCTTTTTTTCTTCGATTTTAGTTTTGTGCGAAACCGGGCGAGTTCTTTCGGTGTGGCTTCTTTAAAATGGAGCTGTTTATGGCTGTAGTTTTCCTTCGACGAGTTTTTATCGAAAATCTTTCGTCGGTTTTTTAACAGGATGCGATTGCTTCGAAGCGCCTGCATCATGGCTGCTATGGCTGCACCTCCACCTCCCATATTTTAAGTTGAAAAACGGATTGGACAAGCGAACCCATCCAATCCGCTGAATTCATTAGGATTCTGAAATCACAATTTTCTCGATGGTGTCGCCCTGACGAATGGCATCAATGACCTCCAGACCTTCGTACACTTTGCCAAAGCAGGTGTGGTTGCGGTCGAGGTGAGCTGTGTTTTCGCGGCTGTGGCAAATAAAAAATTGCGACCCACCGGTGTTTCTTCCCGCATGCGCCATCGACAGCACACCGCGGTCGTGATACTGATTATCGCCGTCCAGTTCGCACTTAATTTGATAGCCCGGACCACCGGCACCCGTTCCGTCGGGGCATCCACCCTGGATGACAAAATTGGGGATGACGCGGTGAAAAGTCAGTCCGTCGTAGAAACCTTCTTCTGAAAGTTTGACAAAGTTGGCCACTGTTCCGGGGGCGTCTTCTTCATAAAAGTTAACTTTCATGACTCCCTTGTTGGTATGAATTTCTGCTTGTTTCATTTTTTTTGATTTTACAATTCAGCTGCAAAAGTACGTTTTTCGTTTCTATTTCCCGTGAACTGGTTTTGTGTGCCACGGCTGGTTTCATCACGAGAGATCTCGAAATTGCTGCTTATCCAAAAAGCCTTTGGCCACCTGAAGGGCGCGCAGGGTGCCCTTCTTTTTATATTGATGGGCTTCCATGCGATGCAGGATGCTCGACAGAATCTGCACGGTTTCCAGCATGTTTGCCCCTTTGTTGAGCATCACACATTCGGAGCGGGCGGCCATGGAGGCATCCGTAATTTCGGCGCGCGTAGCCACCCCTTCCTTTGACAGTTTTTCCAGAACCTGGGTTGCCCAAATGTTGGGAATAAAAGCGGCTTCGCAAAGCCACAAAATTTGCTCCTGTACTTCTGAAATGCGCTCGGCACCCAGCTCAACAGCCAAGTCGCCGCGGGCAATCATTACCCCAATGTTCGAACTGCGCATGCCGGCAATCAGCAGTTCGGGCAGGTTCTCAAAGGCATCGCGGTTTTCAATTTTCAGCACCAGGCCGATATCGGGTTTGCCATATTCAGCCAGTTTTTGTTGAAGCGCCACCACATCGGCCGCCTTTCTTACAAACGAGTAGCCAATAATATCGGCCAGTTCGATCAGGATGGGCAGGAAACTCAAGTCATCGGGAGAGAGCGATGGCAGATTCAGCTTGGAGTCGGGCAGGTTAATGCCTTTTTCGGCCCGTAGCCGGCTTCCTTTGTTACTGTTGGCCCTGGTTATTTCCACATCGAGGTATTCCGGGGTGATGGCGCGAATCTTTCCACCGATTTTTCCATCGTCGAACCAAATACTTTCTCCCGGATTCAGATCTTCAAATTGAATGGGCGAAGCGATCGAAATCCTGGCCGGAGCAATCATTTCGCCAGCGGCATCGTACTTGGCATCTTGACCTTCCAGGCTTGCTTGATACAGATGCAGATGGTCTCCTTTATGCAGGGTGATGTAGTCGATGGGCTTTTTCTTCTTTTTCTTCTTTTTCAGTTTCACCAATCCGGTACGCATCTTGGGGCCGGGCAAATCCATGAAAATCCGGCATTCGTGCCCCACTTCGTGGCATGCCTGGTGCACGTGGGCAATCATTTTTTTCCAGTCGTCCGGCTCGTCGTGACTGCAATTCACGCGGGCCACCTCAATTCCCTGGCCAATCAGGTTTTTGACCAGCTCGTAATCAGTAGCGGCTTCCGACGGCAGGGTAACCATGATGCGTGTGTTGAGCGACTGGTTGCTTTTTCCCAGCAAGCGGGTTGTGTTGCTTTCGAGGACTGTGTTACTCTGGAAGTAATTGACCGGGTGCTCGCCCAAATCGTATTTCCCGCTGAAGTGTTTGCCCTGGTACAAGTGCAGGAAATACAGGATGTTCTCCATATTGGCCAGCACGTAGCGTTCCGAATGGCCGATGGAAGACAGTCCCATGGACGAAAGCTCTTCCTGTATTTTTCGAAGCTCGAAGGTGCGCAGTTTCAGGTACCGGATGAAATTACGCACACTGTAGCGATAGTTGGGGTGCACCGACTGAATAACCGGCTCGTAGTCTTCTTCGCAGGAAAGGATGGCTTCCCTGATTTTCATGAGCTTTGCAATGAGTTGATCCGTATCAATGTTGTTCGTATTCATAGACTTAATTTTTAGACCGGACGACGCGGAACGGGCGTTTATCGGTTTATAAAGATAGGAATACCTTGGAAGTTAAGGAACAAAAGTGTGGAGAAGCCGGATAATATTTTCAGGAGCTGTTCGGGATTGAATCTACAGGCGTTCAATCCGATCAGAATGTTATAAAACCAAGGCAAAAAAACATAACAGATTACCGATGGCTGACCCTTATTTTTGAGCTTTGTTAATCTTTAAAAATTACCGCTATGATTGAAAAATATAAAGTATCGGGAATGACCTGTGCGGGTTGCGCCAATGTGGTGAGCCGTCTGCTGTTGAATGTTGAATCGGTTAAAAATGTGCAAGTTAATTTAAGCGAAAAGGAAGTGGTCCTCGAAACGGATCAACCGCTTCGTTTGGAAGGTCTTTCCAAGGCCTTGAAAAGTTCGCCCTATCAAATTAGCTCTGGCGGTTGAGCCGCAACCAACAAGCGTATGAAAGCCATTTGATGATTGTTGGAGAACAGATCTGACTGGGAAACAAGAAGTCGTCCGAAGTGAAATGAACAAAGCCTCGGTCGACTTTTTGCTTTGGTTGATTTCGATTTCAAATAAACAAAATGGCGTATCTTAGCGTCTAATCCTCAAAACGAATTGTATTCTTAAATGATCATGTGATGGCCAATCCCGAAATCCTGCATATCAAAAACATGGTTTGCCCGCGCTGCGTGATGGCGGTGGAAGCTGCCTTTAAGGAGCTGGATGTTTCCTTTCAGCAAGTCGAGCTGGGGCAGGTTCACCTGGCGCAAGGCATTTCGGCAGATCAGCGGCGAGCGTTGGGGGCTAAACTGCGGGCGCTTGGCTTCGAGCTGTTGGAGCCCGGCAAGTCGGCCATCATCTCCAGAATCAAAAGCCTGATTGTTGAGCAGGTTCACCACAGCAAGGAGCCGTTGACCGTTAATTTATCCACTTACCTGGCCGACAAGTTCGCGTATGAATATAGCTACCTGAGCCGCTTGTTCTCGGCCGTGGAAGGCATCACCATTGAAAAGTACCTGACCCGGCAGAAAATCGAGAAGGTGAAGGAACTGCTGTTTTACGATGAGCTGAGCCTGTCGGAAATTGCCTTTGAGCTGAACTACAGCAGCGTGGCTTATTTGTCTTCTCAATTCAAAAAAGAAACCGGCATGACGCCCTCCCAATTTAAAAAATCCCATACCCCCGACCTCCGACCCTTGGATTCGCTCTAAGCAAAATCTTATAAATCGTGTGCACGATTCTGTAACAGTTTTGGGCCTTGTATGGGCGAAATTTGTGGTGTACAATTAAATCCCACACAGCGATGAAAACATTGACTTTAACAGAATCAAAAGCAGCAGACAGCAGCCTGATCAAACAAACCTTTCCGGTAAGCGGTATGACCTGTGCCGCTTGCGCGTCGAGTGTCGAATCTATTTTAAGCCATACCGAAGGGGTGATGCAGGCCAGTGTCAACTTTGCATCCAATTCGGTTTGGGTGGAATACGATGCCAAGCTTAGCCCGGCCGATTTGCAAAACGCCATTCGCGCCATTGGCTACGATTTGCTGGTAGATACGGAAGATCCGGCGGCGGCCCAGCAGGAAATGCAGCAAAAACACTATGCCGATGTCAAACAGCGGACGATTTGGTCGGCACTGTTGACACTACCCGTTTTTGTGCTGGGCATGTTTTTCATGGAATGGGAACCCGGCCGTTGGATTTCAATGGCCTTGTCCGTTCCGGTTTTATTTTACTTCGGGCGAAGTTTCTTTATTCACGCCTGGAAACAAGCGCGCCACGCACGGGCAAACATGGATACCCTGGTGGCCTTAAGCACCGGGATCGCTTTCCTGTTCAGTTTTTTCAATACCCTGTTTCCCGGCTTCTGGCACGCGCGGGGTATTCATCCGCATGTGTATTACGAAGCCGCGACCGTGATTATCACCTTTATTTCGTTGGGTAAGTTGCTGGAGGAAAGAGCCAAGTCGAACACCTCTTCGGCACTAAAAAAGCTGATGGGCTTGCAGCCCAAAACGCTGAAAGCCATCATCGACGGGCAGGAACAGGAAATCCCCATCGCTTCGGTACAGAAAGGCTACCGTGTGGTGGTGAGGCCCGGTGAGAAAATTCCGGTTGATGGAACGGTGGTGTCGGGAAATTCGTTTGTTGATGAAAGTATGATTACCGGCGAACCCGTTCCGGTTGAGAAGACCAGCGGCCAACAAGTGTTTGCCGGAACTATCAACCAAAAAGGCAGTTTTCAGTTTGAAGCCGAGAAGGTGGGGGGCGAAACGCTGCTGGCCCAAATCATTCAAATGGTGCAGGAAGCACAGGGCAGTAAGGCGCCGGTGCAGAAGCTGGTCGACAAAATCGCGGGCATCTTCGTGCCCGTTGTGCTGCTGATTTCCATCGCAACCTTTGCTACCTGGATGCTGCTGGGGGGTGACGATGCCTTTACACATGCCCTGCTGACGTCGGTGGCGGTATTGGTCATTGCCTGTCCTTGTGCGCTCGGACTGGCGACTCCCACGGCCATTATGGTTGGAGTGGGGAAGGGTGCCGAAAACAATATTCTGATTAAAGATGCGGAAAGCCTGGAACTGGGGCACCGGGTGAATGCCATCGTGCTCGATAAAACGGGCACCATCACCAAGGGCAAACCCGAAGTGACGGACATCGTGTGGGAGTCAACAGAGGCCGGCGACCACGCGCGTGGCGTGTTGCTGGGCATGGAAGCCCAGTCGGAGCACCCACTGGCCGAAGCCGTGGTTCGCAGGCTACAGGCCGATGGGATCCGTCCGGCGATCATCAAGGGGTTTAACAGCCTGACCGGGCAGGGGGTGGAAGCAAGCGACGAAGCGGGAGAACGCTATTTCGTTGGAAACAGTCAGCTGCTTCAGGAACGGAACATTGCCCTCACAACGGAATTGGAACAGCAAAGCCGGCAGTGGCAGGACCAGGTCAAAACCGTGGTATTCTTTGCCAACGAACAGCAGGTGCTGGCCGTTGTGGCCATTGCCGATCAACTGAAACCAAGTTCGAAAGCAGCCATTGCCCGGCTGAAACAGATGGGCGTATCGGTTTACATGCTGACCGGCGACAACCGTCAAACCGCGGCGGCCGTGGCGGCACAGGTGGGGGTTACCGATTTTAAGGCCGAAGTACTGCCCGCCGATAAGGCCGAATTTATCAAGCAACTGCAAGCCGAAGGCAAGCTGGTGGCCATGGTGGGCGACGGCATCAACGATTCGCACGCGCTGGCCCAGGCCGACGTGAGCATTGCCATGGGGCAGGGTTCCGACATTGCGATGGATGTGGCGAAGATGACGCTCATCACCTCCGACCTGAAATCCATTCCCAAGGCCCTGCAACTGTCGCGAAAAACGGTGTTCGGCATCAAGCAAAACCTGTTTTGGGCCTTTATCTACAACGCCATTGGCATCCCCATTGCCGCCGGCCTGCTGTATCCGGTCAATGGCTTTTTGCTCGATCCCATGATTGCTGGAGCGGCGATGGCCTTCAGCTCGGTGTCGGTGGTGGCCAACAGCCTGCGGTTAAAAGCCAGCAAACTGAGCTGAGCGACTCGATGCTGGATGCTGGATGCTGGATGCTCGATACTGGATGCCCGCTCGACGAGTCATCCTGCCCGGCAGCCGCCGGGTCAGGATCTGTTGGAGGGTTGATCCTGGATGCTCGATGCTGGATGCTCGATGCTGGATACTGGCTTCACTAAACACCAAACGCCAAACCCGGTTAAAACGAGGCAATGAATGGGCACTATTGCCGTTCGGCTTTAGCCAACGGATCATGGAAGTAGCACAGACCAGAAAGGGCTTTAGCCATATTTCCTTATGCGGCTAAAGCCTGGCTGCAAGCAACGCAGCATGCAAACCCGTTGGATGAATCCAACGGCAATATTCTCGCTCACCGCGCGTACAAGTAGTCATTCTGTGTGGCAACCGAAGGGTCAGGATCTCTCAGCGGGTGGCTTGATACCCGATGAAACAGATATCTGCTACGGCATACCGGGCTGTGGTGGCAGGCTGGAAACTTTGTCTGGTCAATTCCTTACGCCATTTTTCTTGTTCTGTTTTGCTTGCTGCTATCGTATCGTAAACTGCCAGAGCTGTTCCGACCTATCGAAAGCTGATGATGTCAGCAGGTCATTCTTCTGGCACCCTTGCTTCCCCTTCCTGGTCGTTTCAAGCTCGGACTAGCTACTACTTTTGTGTTAGGTTTATACTAGGTTTCTGTTAGTGAGGTAACAGAAACCTAACACAAACCTAGGAGAAACCTAGCAGAAACTATGGACTTGATTCGGGGATGGAGGGTAGAAACGGCCGATTGATCATTCCCCCGAACCAGCTATCCCCGGACCAGTATCTGCCGGCAAGGTAACGCCGAATGCTGTTCCCCGAGAAGTAGACCCGGAGGGCTTGCGCTGGGGTCGATACTGGATAAAACCAAAACGTCGACTGATCGCTTCTTCTTCCGGTCATTTTCTTGTCGTTTTTCGCCAGTGGTTGGACACTTGGAATTTGGAACATGAAATTTGGAATTTTCGCCTCCTTATTTTGAATGAAACTAAATTAGCACTGGCTAAATAATTTATTCTGTAAGATTCTTTAACTTGTGGAGCTAAACAGAATACCTGCACTTGTGACCAAACAAAAAACCATCAACCTAAGCTACGCCAATCACCGGCAACAAGTCGTTGTGCGGATTGATTTTGACTATGATGCCGAACTAACCGCCCAGGTCAGGCAGCTTGAAGGTACCCGCTGGAGCCAGACGATGGGTTGCGGGTATGTGCCCAAAGCACAATTTGACCTGCACCAATTTTTTGAGACGTTCAGGGGAAAGGCTTGGGTGGATTATGAGGGGCTAATGAAGGATAAAAACAAGCCAACAATGCATACGCCTGTATTGGTAAAACCCCGCTATAAGCTGAAGGCCATCAATGCACAATTATCGTCGGAGGTGAAGGGACAAATCCAGTCTTTTAAAAAATGGATGGAACAAAAGCGCTATGCGGAGAACACGATCAACACCTATATTCACCAATTGGAAATATTTTTCGGGTTTTATGCTTCAAAAACTCCTGAAGCAGTACAGCTCGAAGATGTTACCCGATTTAATACCGAATTCATTATGAAGCATGGATTAAGCGCTACTTTTCAGAACCAGACCGTGAGCGCTTTAAAATTGTTTTATGAAAAGAACTACAGCCGCTTGTTGAATATCAAACAGATTGAGCGGCCGCTAAAATCGAATCCGCTACCAAAAGTCTTTAGCAAACCCGATTTGGAAAAGTTCTTTCAGGCCATAACCAATCCCAAACACAAAATGGCCATGATGATGATTTATTCCTGTGGTTTACGAAGGGGCGAACTCGTTGATTTGAAACTGGAGCACCTGGATTCGAAGCGGAAATTGTTGTCGGTTATTAATGCCAAAGGAAAAAAAGACCGCGTTATCCCGTTAAGCCAACGAACTTTAGAGAAGATAAAAGCATACTATCTTGATCACCGTCCCCTGGTGTACCTGATTGAAGGGCAGAATCCCGGAAGATCGCTAACCGCTTCAAGCTTGCAAAAGGTTTTTGAAAAGGCACTCATTAAAGCGAAGATTAATAAGCCCTATACCATCCATTGTTTGCGGCACAGCATTGCGACTCATTTATTGGAAAACGGCACTGATTTGCGCATCATACAAGTATTGCTTGGTCACAAGTCTTCGAAAACAACAGAGATCTATACGCATGTCAGTAAACAGACCTTGGAAAACGTGAAAAATCCGTTTGATGATCTTAATTTATAAGATAAAAAAGCTACACATAACGAGACAAATAAGGAAATATAAGATAGCTTTGTTACACAGACAACAGAGTTGAACT
>NZ_LGIA01000113.1 GCF_001270965.1 Sunxiuqinia dokdonensis
CGGTTTTTCAGGCTTGACTATCTATGTTTGATAATCCAAATATGACCCATACAAAACTTTGACCGATTTCCATCATTACTATAGTTTTTGCAGGAGTAGTGACTGGCGCTATATCTCCGTAACCGATAGACGCAAATGCTACCACACTGAAATAAAATGCTTTGACAAATACTCCAAATAATTGAAACTTGCTAAAGGCTTAATTCCGAAAAAAAATGATGTGTTAACAGCCGGCAAACAAGCAAAGTATGCGGCGTAGGAGAAAATAATCAAGCAGGACGAGTAGCCCGAAAACCCATAGAGTTGACCAAAAGAATGACACTGCTTAATAGATTTATTTACCTGGCTGAAGGTGAAAAATGTAAAATAACTTGTCTTTATCAGAGCCAGAAAAATGACAAAATAAGGTATCCAGCTTTGTTTGTGATCTACAAACTGCATAAGATAAACATACACAAGTACTACTATAACCACCAGCAAAAGGGCCAGACGCATCTGTTTAAGAAGTTGTTTTAAGAAATTACCCTGTTTATTTTATCAGTCATGATGTTTGATCTTTGGAGGATGAAACAAGGTCGTTATCAGATCTCTATAAGGTTTGAAACCCTATAAATGAAGTGGCGACTAACAGGCCGCCGGTGATGTAAAACGGGCTGACCGGAATGAAGGCATATAGGACCGTTCCGGCTAGGGGCCCTATAATCTGACCGATGCCGCTAAAGGACGATTGCATACCAAGGGCCCAGCCCGATGATTTGGGTTCCCTGAGGGAAACCTGAGCCAGAAGGTTAGGGACAATCAGTGAAGATCCCAGTCCAAAAATACCGATGGTCAACAGGATGATCCACTGTGTTTGAACCAGCACATACACCGGCAATGTGAGACCTGCAATTAAAAAACCGATAGCCATCTGTTTTTCAGGATTGGCGATGAAAAGCTTACCCCACTTGGCTACCACCGGCTGCATAATGGCCATTACCAAACCACAGATCAGCAGGCCGACCCCTATAAAGGCTACTGAAAACAGACCAGAGTCTTTAATGAACAGGGGAAATATGGTTTCAAATGAGGTGATCACCAGTTGCAGGATTGAGGATAGCAAGAGTAGCTTTCCGAAGATGGCCCATTTTCCCCGTGGGAACAAGGCGCCAATTGACTTAATGGATGGATTTGAAATTTTCACCCTGGTATCTTTTAAAAACAATAATGACAGAATAAGGGTTATCAACCCGATGATTGCCAGCACAATAAAGGGAACGCTAAAACGGTCAATCAACAGGTGCACGGAAGGATCCCAGCGCAAATGCCAGTTATTGCCTACCAACAGGCCACTGATGCCCGGCCCGGCAACTACCCCTGCACTTGCAGCAGCGCCGGACCATGCCATGGCTTTGGTACGGTTGGCTTCATCTGTAATATCTGAGACAGAAGCATTGATAACCGGCACCAAAAAGGACGAACCCAGACTACCCACAATTCGCGCAACATAAAGCATGGAAAGGCTGGTGCTGAAGGCGATCATTACCTGCATGAGCGTAAAACCACCAAGCCCTATGACTATAGGCCATTTGGAGCCAATACGGTCGGCAACTTTCCCCCACAGTGGGGCTGTAAACACCAGTGTTACCGGGTAGATAGCGGTAAGGATGCCAAAGTGAAAAACAATATTTTCCGATTGGATGGGGGATGTAATAATCCGTTCCAGAAAAAACGGCAATACGGGCAACAGCATTCCATAGCCCATCATCACCACGAAAAGGCAGACCATGAGCAGAAGGAGATTTCTATTTATGGCACGTTTGTTCATCATTGTACCTCCATTTTAAAAGCTTTATTCTTATCGCTGGATTTTCAAAGCATCTCCCGCTTCAGATCCAGTCCGCTATTCATCTTCCAGTACAGCAACTTCTATAGATTTCACCTGGATAGTACCCTTTCCATCCAGCATTAAACCGATAAAGCCATCATCCATAGTATCATCATGACCATGTGTTATGGTTTTGCTGCCTATATAGCCTTTGTAATGGGTTCCTGCTGCCGTCACCTTTAACGGCATCCAGCCTGTTGGCACATCAAACTTGCTTTCATCAAAGATTTTTTCGTTTCCGTTTACCACCCTGCCCAGTTTCATGTTATTCTCACTCACTGCTACAAACTCAAAGTTGTCCAAGTCTTTTGCATGGTGTATTAGTTTAATGGTCCCTTTGAAATCAAGTTTTTTGAGGGTGGCAATTAGGCCAACATTGCCATATTGGCTATGAAACACGAAAGCTGCCGGCGTGCCATCAGCCTTTAATTCAAGTACCCGGCTTCCTTCAACTTTCTTGACTTCCGGGTAAATGTTCCCAATGCTGCCTGTAATGAAATGGAAATCTGATTTTATCAACTCAGCACCATTTCCACCGGGCGTCCAGGTTTTGTTGCCACCTTTTTTCATATCCATCATTTCACCCTGTCCTGCCGTTTGCTGTTCGCCGGAAGTACCAACATGTTCGTGTTCTCCATTCCCTTTCGGATGATCTTCGTTTCCTTTCATCATTTGCGACTGCTCCTGGCCTTCAGATTTGGCTTGCTCATTGTTTTTTTGCGAACAACTGCTTAACATGTAAGCGCTTGTTACAAGAATTGTACTGCAGAATATCAATTTTAAATGTTTCATTGATAATTATTTTTAATGATTAAGAAATTACTTCTGTGTTCCTACTCCATACTTATAGACCAGTTTAGCTCCCAGATCGGCTGTTTGCGCTACTATCCCAATACCTACCATGCCTGTAATAACAAGCACTATGGCAAGCCATTTTTTCTTATCCCATTGTTTCCAGAAAAAGAAAAGACGGATGGCTACATAGGCCGTAAAGAAATAAAACGTGTAACTACCCCAGTCAGAATGATTACCGGCCGTTAGTTCAGCTTGCATTGGCACGGAAACCAAATCTATTGCCTGGGTGCCGCTCAGATAGGCACCAAGCGCACCAAGCGCTCCCAGCACATATAAGGCCACAGCCATATTCCTCAACCAATTTTTCTGAAGGAACAGCCAAACCAAGTCGGCTAAAACTGCTATGATCCATAGCACAATTGGAAAATGAATGATCATGGGGTGTATGTTGGGCGCCCATTCCGGTAGTAAAGCTTCCATTGTTAAATTATTCTGATTTGACTATTTGTTTTCACTACTCTTCTTCATTTTACCTTTCAGCAACTGAGCATTAATAGCCACAATGATAGTACTCAAGCTCATAAATACAGCACCCACCGCAGGCCCCAGTACAAAACCGCTAGAATAAAGCACCCCTGCCGCCAGCGGTATGGCAAAGGCATTGTACCCGGTGGCCCATATTAAGTTTTGTATCATTTTTCTATAGGTAGCTTTGCCAAATAATATCAGGTGGGCAATGTCCTGCGGATTGCTGTTCACCAGGATAATGTCTGCCGTTTCGGCCGCCACATCGGTGCCAGATCCAACAGCGATTCCTACATTGGCCTGGGCCAGGGCCGGAGCATCATTCACTCCATCTCCAGTCATTGCAACAAATTCACCTTTGTTCTGCAACTCTTTAACAATCTCCACTTTCTGGTGGGGCAATACTTCAGCATAATAGCCATCCAATCCAAGTTTATCGCTGACTGCTTTTGCTGTTTTATCATTGTCACCGGTTGCCATTAAGACTTTAATATTATTCTTTTTGAATATTTTAATCGCTTCGGCAGATTCCGGTCTTATTTCATCAGCAAGAGAAATGTAACCTGCTAATTTTCCATCAATCACCACAAAAACAACGGTTTCAGCGGCATCGCTAAAGGCATCTTCTGGAATGTTTATTTTTTCATCCCTTAAATAACCCGGACTAACTACTTTCACTTTTTTACCCTCTACATTGGCTTCTACGCCTTTACCGGTAATGGCATTAAAATTTTCCGGTTTTGGGATGGCAACTTTACCCTCTTTTACTTTTTTGATGATCCCCACAGCAATGGGGTGTTCGGAGCTTTGTTCCAAAGCACTTGCAAGACGCAATATTTCATCTTTTGAAAATTTATCATTTACAGATTCTATACGGGTAACTCCAAAATCACCTTTGGTCAAGGTTCCAGTTTTATCAAATAACAGAGCGGATATTTTACGGGATTCCTCAAATGCCGTCCTATTACGAATCAACAAACCGTTCTGGGCTGAAATAGCCGTGGAGATAGCCACTACCAGTGGTATGGCAAGTCCCAGGGCATGCGGACAGGCAATGACCATTACGGTTACCATTCTTTCCAAAGCATATACAAAAGGAAAACCCAGGATGAGCCAAACCGCCAGTGTTCCAAAGCCTACGGTAAGCGCAATATAGGTAAGCCATTTAGCAGCCCGGTCTGAAAGGCTCTGCATTCTCGATTTGGTTTTCTGGGCTTCTTCCACCATTTTAATCACCTTGTTCAGGTAGCTGTCCTTGCCGGTATGCTCCACTTTAGCCCTCAGGGATCCATTGCCATTGATGGAGCCGCCAATCACTTTTTGATCCATACCCTTTTTTACAGGCTTTGATTCGCCCGTAAGCATTGACTCGTTCAGGTAACTCTCCCCCTCAACAATCACGGCATCGGCAGGTACTTTTTCCCCTGGTTTAATGAGGATCATATCGTCCTTTTCCAGTTCTTCCAGCTTTACATCTTCCACCTCGTCGCCTTTTACCCGGTGCGCTTCCGAAGGCATCATACTGACCAAAAGTTGTAACGCCTTAGAGGCGCCCAATACCGATTTCATTTCCAGCCAGTGCCCCAGTAGCATGATATCTATCAGCGTAGCCAATTCCCAGAAAAAGTCTTCACCTTCCAACCCAAAAACCGTTGCCGAACTATAGAAATAAGCCACACTGATGGCCATCGCAATCAATGTCATCATTCCAGGGCTCCTGGTTTTAAGTTCGTTTACAAAACCTTTTAGAAAAGGCCAACCACCCCAGAAATAGACAATGGAGGAAAGACCGAAAAGCCACCACTGGTTCCCGGGCAGGAGCCAGTCGTACCCGAAAAATTCCTGGAGCATGGGGGAGAATATCAGGATTGGAATGGAGATCAATGTGGAAACCCAGAACCTTTTCCTAAAATCCCGGATCATCATCCGGTGATGGTCGTGACCTGCCATACCCATCGGTACATCATTATTCGCATGCGAATGACCGCCGTGGCCGTTATGATCATGTTTCATTGATTTTTCATGGTTATGCTCATGTTGATGATCAGCCGGATGGTCTTCATGCCGGAATTCATTCTGTTCTTGATCTTCATTTTTTTCTTTCATATTCCTCATTTTTTAGTTAAAGTTCAATTCTGCATTTTGTTCCGGACCATCAAAAGATGTCAGAATTATTAATAACCTCATAAAAGAGATTGTTCTTATCTGTGCCGGTAGAACTGATGCCTGATTTTACGTATAACCCTTAAATGTTCATAAACTGCCTCCACTTTCCTTTTACCGGGAGAAAACCGGGCACACGCCGCTTGTATTCAAGATATTCCGCCCCGAACTGTTCAATCACCTTCTTTTCTTCCCTGCGTGCAAGCAGAACGTACGCCACCACGATAACCGGGAACAGCGCTACGGAAAATATTGTCGGCCAGTGTACAACACCTTCGCCAAAAAGCCCGATGAACAGTCCCGTGTATTGAGGATGCCGCACCAGGCTGTATAATCCTCCCTTGGCGAGCCGGTTTTCTTTACGGGCGCGGTAGAGTTCGCGCCATCCTTGCAAAAAAATGCCAAAGCCTCCAAAGAGGAGCATATAACCCACGATCATGGAAATCATCATGCCGGTTTCACCCATATCCAAAAGCGTGGACCAGAGGTTTGCATTAAGATAACTGCTGTCAAGCCCAAAAAACCGGACAAGCAGGTAAATCGTAAGGGGGAAGCCGTACATCTCGGCGTACAATGCAATGATGAACGCCTGGATTAGCCCCGCGCCGGCCCACTCGCGCCAGGTTTTCGGGGCGAGATAACGGTATAACAGCCAGGATGCGATTACAATAACTATTAGTGCAACGGCCCATGCACCGGAGTGTTCAATTCCTCTTTCCATTATTCTTTTTATTTATGCCATTTTTTATAAAAAAAATTATAGATTGGCACATATACCAAACCCGCGTACACGCCAAACAGAAAACTTTCAACCAGTCCAAGGATAAACCCTCCGAAGGTTAACCATTCGAAAGCCGGCAGCACGGATTCCAGAAACGTATGCATATGAATGCTCTCCGGTGTTACCAGACCATAAATAACACAAACGATAAAACTTACGGCAGTAAATGTTCCCAACGACCAGGTTACAATTTTTATATTCAACATGATATACCTCCTTTTGTATGATTATTAATGATGATGATGGCCGGAGCCGGTGCCTGAACGTTTTTCATCCCCGTTATCCTCTTGCCCACCGTGCCCGGAGTGACCGCCATGACTACCATGACCGCCATGACCAAATAAGTGCATAACTATAAAAAGGACACCTATTAGTAGCCAAAACCAATTTTCCGCAATCCATTCCATGTTAATATCTCCTTATTTTTTGATAAATATCAGTCGTAAAACTTCTGCTTTATTCCCAAGCTTTTATTGGTCTTCACAATAGAATTCTGAGGATTTTCTTCAATGCCTGTCAAAGCCCTTATAGCATCAATGGTTTCGGGAATTACGATAGCCTGGTTATCCACCACGTAAGCATAAAATAATTCATCGCCTTCCACTTTCAGCATGTCCTGCCATAGAGCCACTTCATACATATCTCCGTAAGGCCTGTTCAATGCGAGCATTAACTCTTTAATCGCATTATTTGCTGAGAGCCCGGCTGAATAATCGATTAATGCAATGCGTGTGGAACTTCTGAAGGCCTCGAGCACCTCCTCTTTGGATACCTGCCGGGTAAGCTCAACATTCCAGTAATGAAGGTGACTGAGTGTTTCCGGTACTTTAACCGCGGCAGTTATTACATCAAAATCCGGATCAACCGTTTGTGCATCAGGCCCCTGGTGGCTGGGTATATCCTTCTCTGGAACCATTGTGTTCATGATTCCGTTCAGATGGCTCTCCCATGGATCGGTAGCCCTCCGCAATAAAGTTCCCCTTGCTTTCTTCAGCAATCCCGCTTTTTTCAAAGCTGTAAGCGTGCGAACAATAGAGGTTGTATTGCATGAAACTACCCTGGTACTTTGCAATCCGATTGCCGTTCCATAGTTATTTTCAGCGCTAAAGGAATGTCCGGTGGTTTCGTGCTTTTCCCCGCCCTGAACAATAAATTTCAGGTTGGATTCCTTGTATTTCTCAATATTTTTGGCAGCGATATTCTTCGGGGTACAATCCACGATAATGTCTGCCTTTGTTATCAGGTCTGAAAGGTTGCCCTGTACCTGTATTTCTGCATTTTCCATTTGCTTCCTGAACTCATCATTAAAAGCAAATACGGGGTATCCGTTCTTAACAGCAATTTTTATCCGCCAGTCAGTAATTATATCGCAAACCCCGATGAGCTCCATGTCATCCTGTAAGGTAACGGCATCCGCTGCCCGTTTTCCAATTACGCCATATCCGTTGATGGCTACTTTTACTTTTTTCATTTTTTAAAGATTTTTAGTTTAAAAACTACATTCTAATAGGATATTTGGTATGAAATCAGGCAATGGTAATATCCCTGGAAAGATAAACATCCTGTATGAGATTCAG
>NZ_LGIA01000114.1 GCF_001270965.1 Sunxiuqinia dokdonensis
CGGTGCAGCCCAGCAGACAGATCGCCACGCTCCATTACATTCCGCTCGCAATGATGCTGGCGACTAGCTGCCTACTGGTACTGTTTACTGCGACTTCTTCTTATTTTTTGTGCCCCTGTTTAACCGCTACGCGGTAATGGGTTTTGCGGGCTCTCTTGTTTCTACAATACGGTAACCGCTACGCGGTAGCTTTCAATTGCTCTTCTGCTGGTGGTTGGAAACTCGAAACTTCAAACTTGAAACCTCTTCGCGCCTTGGCGCCTTTGCGTTATCGGGACAAGTTTTGTGTTTAAATCTTGCGGCCCACGAGCTGTCGGGGCAGGCTGATTACTGCGACTGGGACTGTTCTCCCTGCTAGGCCGTAATCAGATCGAGTCCCTCTATCTTTTCAAAATCTTTGATATTATGGGTTATCAGAGCGCAATTATGAACAAGACAAGTTGCTGCGATAATGGCGTCGGGTAATTTGATGGAATGTGTTTTCCGTATTTGAATCGTTTTCCGAATGACCTTTTCGTCCAGGTCCAGCACCGTTGATCCGGCCACAAAAGATTCTAAAACAATCGTTTCCTGTTTTGTCAGCTTACTGAAGCCTAACAGTTCGATCTGGTTAATGACTGAAATATAATAGTTCCCGGAGAGAATACGATCGATCCGTTTTTCTGACTCTTTGGATAAGGCCAATCCCAGGTAATAAATCACTACATTGGTATCTATCAAATAGTCCTGTCCTTCCATTCGTTTCTTGAATTTTCGATTTCATGGGCCAGTTCAATTGCCCGATCGTGTGAAATTGAACCTTTCAACTGAAGCAGGGGATTCTTCTCCGACTTTCCGGTATGAATCAGCTTAATCATGTTGGCCTTCTCAAGACTTTTCAGGATAGCCAAAGCATTCTTGTTTTTCAATTCAATTTTTATCGTTTCCATTCGTGCAGCATTTTGATACGAAATTACGAAAAACCTTTGATTGTTTTCCCCATTAGGGTTTATTCGTTGGCGGTGTGCACAGTTGTCGGTTGTGCGTTGGCTTTCTCCGGCAACTGCCGGACCAGGGGTCGCGTGGGCTTCGTTGCACCCGGGGCTATAAATATTTTTCCCCTCCGGGGAAGGTCTTCTTCGCGTCTTTGCGTTATCGGGACAAGTTTTGTGTTTAAATCTTGAAACTCGGTTCTACGCTCCTCCGTCATTGGTTGGACTTTGGATTTTGGCCCATGGGATTTGGAATTTTCTCCGTGTTCCTCTGTGCATTCCTCCGTGCAACTCTGTGGTTAAATCTTGATCTCTTTTCCGTCCGCCGCGGCGGTGGTGCGTTTTGCAGGC
>NZ_LGIA01000115.1 GCF_001270965.1 Sunxiuqinia dokdonensis
CCCGTCAAAGGGCTCGGCGGCCTTGAGGCGAATCAGGTTTGGTAACTCAGGAACAACTTCGGCCAAAATAAGCGTAGGATCGCCCACCTGCAAGTAGCTGACCCGGTCGGGACAGACCAGGTGGGTGGCTTTGTTCTCATGGATGGTGATCCTGTTTTGGGCCGGTGCGGTCATTTGGATCAAGACCAGTACGGTGATGATTAAAACGTTTCTCATGGCTTTTATTTTTGATTGATTAAATAGACCAGGGTGTTTTCCCTGATGGTAACTTTTTTCAGGCGGGTCATCTTAAACAGCGATTGGGCAGTCCGGTCAGCGGCACGCACGCCGGCGTAGGTCAGCGGATCGGCAGTGACGCCAAACAGTGAAGAAGTATTGGTTGAGCCACCCACTTCCTTGGCCACCTTCCGCACGGCGTTGTCCGGGACATACAGCCCCTCCATGCCATCCAGGTCATGGATGGAAAGATCTACCGACATAAAGTTGTCCTGAACAGGAATCTGTGTCACATGGATATGCAGCCGTTCGTTTTTGATTTGAC
>NZ_LGIA01000116.1 GCF_001270965.1 Sunxiuqinia dokdonensis
AAGTTGGTAAAAAAAAATGATGCCGGATTGTCCTTCAGCCAGAAAAGCGAAACCGGACATCGTATAGACAAGCTACCGCGGCTTTGGGACAAAGGCAGTGAGCAAATTAACCAGCCCATACACCAAGGCAAAGGCACCGATTAGCGTGGCCAGGGCAACACCACCGCGCAAGGGTTCGAAAATGAGCACCAAGCCAAATGACAAGGCAATGACGCTATTTAAAAACAAGCCCCAGTTCACCAGTCCGGCCTTTCGGAGTGTTTGGAAAGAGAAGGCCATGAGCAAGCCGCCGATTAGCGCCCAAATGGCGAGAATCACAACAAAGAAGGAAATCGTGCCGCGTGGATTATAGAGAATCAGCAAGCCAATGCCAACATCAAAAAGCAGCTCCAACAGCATGGATGGATTGCTTCGGCGGCTCCGGGAAAGCAACAGGATCAGACCAGCCATGGCACCTTTCACGAGTAGTAAAACAGCAACCAAGCGGGTAATAGACACGAGCGTGAACCCGGGATAAAACAAAAGAGCCAATCCCAGAACAACCATCAATGTCCCTCTTAGAAATTCAGATGAATGGGTGCGCAATTTTTCGTTTCTCATCTCATTAAAATTGTTTACCTGATTTTGCATTCGATGGAACGCTTGACGAATTTTCACGCTTCAGTTTCACAAACAAGAAGGGTGAAAACTCATGCTCCTTTCCAAGTGACATCCAGGCAGAGCTTAGTACCTCGGCTGCAAAATCAATTTCAGATACAAAAATAATCGATCGGGACACAATAATTTGTGTGTGTCCAATTTTTTCGAACATTGGCTTGTATGTGGAAAATATGGGCCAAAATCTTGTATCAAAAAGAAGAAAATATCAGTTGTTCCAGGCAAGAATTTCAATCATCATGCCGGTGTGCAAAAAAGTCCACAGACTAATGAGGGGAATCGTCCACACCCTTCCCGGCAATCAACACTTCAATAAAATCGGATGGAACGGGCTTTTCGAGATAGGCGCTCACAAAGGAATACTGCATGGCGAGATCGCGGTTTTTCTTACTTCCGGAACTGGCCAGAATGAAAATCTCGGGGGTCTCCATATTGGCGACGATGAGTTCAAACCGATCCAGAAAGGCAGTGGCATCCATGTCGGGCAAGTGAATGTCAATCAAGATGTAGTCGGGAAAATCGTCCAGCGAATGTTTATGCTTGAGTTGCTCCAAATAACTCAACAAACCAGAGGCTTTTCGAAAGCATTTGACCTGGTTTTTTATCGTCTGCTCTTTCAATCTGCCTCCCTCAATTCTGACGAACCCAGGGGTGTCATCAACAATAGCTATTTTCTTCAATAATTTTGATTGCCGCATTTTCCATCCTCCTCAATGGCTCAAAGTGCCCAATTTCTGTTCCAAAGAACTGTGGCAATGAATCAGATTTCAATACCGTATTGTTTGATTTTATTGTAAAGCGTTTTGCGGTCAATTTTCAGCAAGCGGGCGGCTTTTGACTTGTTAAATCCGGCCTCCTCAATCGTCCTCATAATCAATTGCTTTTCAAATTCCGATGAAGCGTCTTTCAACTTCGATTCGCCAATTTCCACTTTGTCGCTATTCATTTCCGAGTCGGACGGATAGACGATATCGCGCGGCAGGCAGTCGCGGACTATTTCATTTCCGGGAGCAAGTAAAGCCGCGCGTTTAATCACGTTCTTCAGTTCGCGAAGGTTGCCAAACCAAGGATATTTTTGCAAAATCAACTCGGTATCGCTGCTAATTCGCTCAATGCGCAAGCCCAATTCTTTATTGGAAGCATCCAGAAAATGATTGGCAAAAAATAAAATGTCTTCTTTTCGTTCGCGAAGGGCCGGCAGATTGATCTTAAACTCGTTGACCCGGTGGTATAAATCTTCCCGGAAATTATTCTGATTCACTTCATCAAGCAAGTCATCATTGGTGGCGGTAATAATTCGTACATCAACTTTTTGGGTTTTGTTTTCGCCCACACGCGACACCGTCCGCTCCTGCAGCACGCGTAGCAGCCGGACCTGTATGTCGTAACTCAGGTTTCCGATTTCATCCAGAAAAAGCGTACCGCCGTTGGCCTGCTGAAAAACGCCTTCCTTATCGCGCACCGCACCGGTGAATGATCCTTTTATGTGTCCAAACAGTTCGCTGTTGGCCAGGTCTTTCGGGATTGCGCCACAATCGAGTGCCACAAAGGGTTTGTTGTTTCTTTTGCTATGCTGATGAATAAACCGGGCAATGTATTCTTTTCCGGTTCCTGTTTCTCCCTGTATGAGAACAGACATGTTGGTAGGCGCCACGCGCCGCGACAGGTTAATGACCGACCGCATGTTATCACTTTTCCCCATAATAAAATCACCATCGGTGTATATGTGATCCGGTTCCTTTTTTGCAGCAGGCTGTCCGTCTTTATTCAACTTTTGCCGAATCAATGCCAGAATTTCTTCCTGCTGAAGGGGTTTGGTGATGTAATCTTCCGCCCCCATTTTCATCAACTTAACCGCCTGACGAACATCGGCATAGGCCGTAATAATAATGACCAGCGTTGACGGCGCCATGGCTTTGATTTTTTGAAGCAACTCCAATCCGTCGGTGTCGGGCAGGCGAAAATCGCAAAGCACCAGCTCAAACTGCTTGTTTTTGACGGCGTCCATCCCACTTTTGCCGGAAAAAGCCGTTTCTACTTTGTACCCATTGCTTGTCAGTTGCTTTTTCAGAATTTCGCAAATAAAAGTATCGTCATCAATGATCAATATTTTACTCATATTTTTTTAGCTGTTAAGGTCGCTGACCAATTTTATATTTTTTTCAATTGTCCTTTTCTCCAAATCAATCTGGACTAATGTTCCGTATTTCCGTTTTGGTGTTGAACCTGTTCTGCCTGTTTGATCGCTTCCTCCACCAACACCAACACCTGTCTGACCCTGTCTGAGAGGCTGGAAAAAGACTTATCCCGCAAGGCCAGGTTCTCTATATTTTCAAGTTGCTCAACCAAGTCACTCAAGCCAAAAAACTTGAAAGAAGGAATGGCACGATGCGCTTTTTCTCCCAAATCAGACCAATTTTCGTTTTTCAAGGCCATGATAAAATCTGACTTGAGATTGTTTGAATTCCTTACAAATGTATCAATCATTTTATTAAAAAACTCGCGATCGCCATTCGATGTTAGCCAAAGATTCTCCGTATCAAACGCTTGATTTTTGACGGACTTGGCAGGATCAGAAATCGGGGCATCCTCCTGCCCTACGTGGCCACTGATGAGCTGAAGTACATTGCAAATCTTGTTGTACAACTCCCGCTCTTTAAATGGTTTGAGCACGTAGCCATTAAATCCTTGATGCATATAGATCTTGAGATCGCTTTTGAGCACATTGGCGGTAACGGCCAGTGCCTTTGTTTTGTGATTGGGGCTTGTGGTATTTTTCCTGATTTCCTGAATCACCTCCATGCCGTTCATTTTCGGCATATGAATGTCGAGTAGCACAATGTCGTAATGATTCAGCAGAAGTAAATTGTAAGCCTCCTCGCCGTTTCGTGCCAAACGAAAGTCTGCATTCCAGTTCGATAAAACGGTTTCGGCGAGCAGCAGGTTGTATTCATCGTCATCAGCAAATAAAATTTTCTTCCCTTCCAGCAGGTTCTCACGAAGCGAATAATGACTATCATGTTCTGCCCGTTCCTGCTCACTGGCTTTTTGAAACGGCAAGCTCACAGCAAACAGGCTTCCCCGACCCTCTTCGCTTTCCACCTCAATCTGCCCGCCCATCAACTCGACCAGCTTTTTGCAAATGGTCAATCCCAGTCCGGCGCCTTTACGTTTTTTGTCGAGGTTGGCCGACGACTGCGTGAACTCATCAAAAATCACAGGTTTCAGTTCGGGCGATATGCCCATGCCGGAGTCTTCGACCTCGAAGCGCAGAACCAGCGTTTGTTCATCTTCTTTCATCAAAATACACCGCAATTCCACCCGGCCCACATCGGTGTATTTTAGGGCGTTTGACATCAAGTTAATCACCACTTGCCGCAGCCGGAAAGGATCGCCTACCAGCGTGTCGGGTATTTTAGGATCAATTTGAACAGAAAGCTGTAGTTTTTTCTCGTTGGCCCGAATGATAAACGAATTGTAAATCACATTCAACACCTGGGTCATGTTAAAGGCGATGTGATCGATATGGACTTTGCCCATCCCCAACTTAAAAAGGATCAGGATTTCGTTGACCAGCGACAGCAGGTGTTCGGAAGAATCGTTGATGAAACGGACAAAGTCTTCCTGCTTTTTGCTGAGTTCAGAGTTGGCCAGCTGCTCGGCAAACCCGACAATGGCATTCAGAGGTGTGCGAATTTCGTGGCTCATGTTGGCCAAAAAAACCGACTTGGCGTGATCGGCCTTCTGCGCATCGTCCTTGGCCTTTTTCAGGCGTGCTTCCACCTCTTTGTCTTTGGTTACATTCTGCACAATGGCTGTTCCGCCAACCACCTCCTGATAAAAATTTAGTACCGGTGTTGCCCAGATGTAATAAACCTGGTCACCGATCCGAATTTCACCATCGGCCATTTCGCCGCTGAG
>NZ_LGIA01000117.1 GCF_001270965.1 Sunxiuqinia dokdonensis
ACCACGACTACGATGAAGCCTGGCGGCAGATGCGAATCAGCTCCATTACCGACCTGATCTTAATGAAAATCAAGCGAACCAAACAAATCGAAGATCATGCAGGCCAGACCATTATCTCCGAAGGCATCGACGCCAATTACCTCGACATGATCAATTACGCTGTTTTTGCGTTAATAAAGCTTGAATTTAAAGCATAGATATAATGAAAACGTTTTGGCACATCGCACGCGTCCTATTGGGGCTGGTTTTTATTTTTTCGGGTTTTGTGAAAGGGATCGATCCCTGGGGAATGGCGTACAAGTTTACCGATTACTTTAACGCCTGGGGAATGGAGTCGCTAACTTCGCTGGCTTTTCCGCTTGGAATCTTGCTGTCGGCAGCCGAGTTTATTATTGGTGTGGCGCTGGTGCTCAATGTGTTTATCTCGTTTTTTTCGCTCTTGAGCCTCATCATGATGGCATTTTTTACCGTGCTGACGCTTATTGTTGCCATCCAGAATCCGGTGACCGATTGCGGGTGTTTTGGCGATGCGCTGATCCTGACCAACTGGGAAACCTTCTCGAAAAACATTGTCTTTTTCGCTTTCGCAGCGGTCGTGTTCTTTTATCGAAAAAAATACAAGCCAGCCAATTTTCCTTTAATTGCCACGATAATGGCCGGTGCCACCGTGCTGGTTTATGCCTACCTGGTTGACTACTCCTACAATCACCTGCCCATCATGGATTTTCGTCCGTACAAAATCGGGGTGAATATTCCTGAGGGAATGAAAGTTCCGGATGACGCACCGCAAGATGTTTATGAAAATACCTTTCACTATAAGAATAAAAACACCGGCGAAGTGAAGCAGTTTAACCAGGAAAACTACCCCTGGCAAGACACCCTGAACTGGGAA
>NZ_LGIA01000118.1 GCF_001270965.1 Sunxiuqinia dokdonensis
GGACATTCTCCGGTTTAAGGCCTCCCTGAACCGATATGGGTTAACCCTGGATCAGGAGCTTTGCGAAATCGATATGCTGGTGATTAAACAATTCAAATAAACGACTAAAAACTCACACCCTCATGATGCAAAAAAAATTACGCTATTTATTCATGCTGGCAATCGGTATTGGGATTTCAACCCAATCGTTCGCCCAGTTAAAGCAAGTAAGGGGAACTGTTTTTTCAAGCGATGGAAACGCAATCCCCGGAGTTTTCATTACCACACCCGACTATTCGGCATCGGCCGTAACCGACAGCCTCGGCCATTTTGAGCTAGCCCTGCCAGCCGGTGAATCCGCTCTTCATGTCTCCCATGTCGGGTATTTCCGGCAAACGGTTTATGCTCCGGATGACGGAAGCCCGCTGAACATTTACCTCGAACAGGAGGTGGTCTCCATCGGAGAGGTAGTGGTCTCCACGGGCTACCAAACCCTGTCGAAAGATAAAACCCTGGGCTCCTACACCCACATCGACAACCGGCTGGTGAACCGGGCGGTGAGCACCGATGTGCTGAGCCGGCTGGAGAACATCACCCCGGCCTTGCTCTTTGACCGCCGCTTTGACGGCTCGCCTTCGCTGAGTATTCGCGGACAAAGTACCATCCAGTCGGAGGAAAGCCCGCTGGTGATTGTCGACAATTTCCCCTACGAAGGGGATCTGGACAACCTGAACCCCAACGATATTGAGAGCATCACCATTTTGAAGGATGCCGCTGCCGCTTCCATCTGGGGCGTGCGGGCCGGAAACGGGGTAATTGTGATTACCACCAAAAAAGGCCGGCTGGAGCAGCCCATGACCATCCAAATTAACAACAGCGTGACCATTGGCCGCAAACCGGATGTTTTCGACAACCCGCAGTTTCTGAATGCTTCGGATTTTATTGATGTGGAACAAAGCCTGTTTGATCAAAACTATTACACCTGGATGGAAGACTATTCGGCCCAGCCCGCTATGTCGCCGGTGGTGGAGCTGTTGATTGCCCGCCGCGACGGTCAGATCAGCGAAACGGAGGCGCAAGCGCAGCTGGACCGCTACCGGCAGCTGGATGTGCGCCGCGACTTTAGTAAATACCTGTACCAAAACAGTGTCAACCGGCAACATTCCTTTACCATGAAAGGAGGCGGATCAGCGGTCAGCTATTATTTAAGCGGCGGACTGGACCAAAACCAGGAAAACCTGGTACGAAACGAGCTGGACCGGATTACGGTCAATTCCATGCTGACTTATCACCCCACGGCTTCGCTAGAGATTTCATCGGGCATCCAATATGCCCACAGCCGGCAGGCGCAAAACAATGGCGGAAGCGCCTCAATAACCAGCGGAGGCACCTACGGCCTTTACCCCTATGCCCGCCTGGCCGATGACAACGGGAACCCACTGGCGGTGGTGCGTGATTTCAACACGGCCTTTGTCAGCCAGGCGCAAGCCAATGGATTGTTGGACTGGTCGTATGTCCCCTTACAGGAGCTGCAAAACAAGGATTACACAATTCAAACGGATGATATCCGGATCAACACGGCGGTTAACTACCGCCTGACCTCCTGGCTCAATGTGGAGGGTCGCTACCAGTATGAAAACCAGGATCGGCATATTCGTGATTTCCAAAGCCAGGAAATGTATTACACGCGCAATATGATCAACCAGTATGCCTATACCGACGGGGATGGTAGCTTGCTGTTTCCTGTTCCGCAGGGCGGCATCCTGGATAACAGTTACCTTTCCCTTGTTTCTCATTCGGGCAGGGCCCAGCTTAATGTGGACAAGAACTGGGGTGAGCGTCACCGACTCAGTGTACTGGCCGGAACGGAAGTCCGCCAGACCCGCACCACCGGCCTGTCGGACCGGGTGTATGGCTACAGCGATGAGCTGCTGACCACCTCGCGGGTGGATTACACCACCAGCTACCTGCTTTCGCCCACAGGTTCAACATCCACCATTCCCGACCGGTCGTCCCTGACTTACCTGACCGATCGTAACCGGTCGTACTACGGCAACCTGTCTTACACGCTGCAGGGACGTTATATGCTCACGGCCAGTGCCCGGAAAGATGAATCCAACCTGTTTGGGGTGGATGCCAACAACAAGGGCGTGCCGCTATGGTCAGCCGGTGTGGGCTGGCAGATCAGCTCCGAAGAATTCTTTCCACTACATGATCTGCTGCCGGTGCTGAAACTGCGAAGCACCTATGGATACAGCGGGAATGTCAACAA
>NZ_LGIA01000119.1 GCF_001270965.1 Sunxiuqinia dokdonensis
TCGACATCAGCTTTCCAACGAACGAGAAGGACATTCTCCGGTTTAAGGTCTACCTGAACCGATATGGGTTAACCCTGGATCAGGAGCTTTGCGAAATTGATATGCTGGTGATTAAACAATTCAAATAAACGACTAAAAACTCACACCCTCATGATGCAAAAAAAATTACGCTATTTATTCATGCTGGCAATCGGCATTGGGATTTCAACCCAATCGTTCGCCCAGTTAAAGCAAGTAAGGGGAACTGTTTTTTCAAGCGATGGAAACGCAATCCCCGGAGTTTTCATAACCACGGCTGATTATTCGGCATCGGGCGTAACCGACAGCCTCGGCCATTTTGAGCTAGCCCTGCCAGCCGGTGAATCCGCTCTTCATGTTTCCCATGTCGGGTATTTCCGGCAAACGGTTTACGCGCCGGACGATGGAAGCCCGCTAAACATTTACCTCGAACAGGAGGTGGTTTCCATTGGCGAGGTGGTGGTCTCCACGGGTTACCAAACCCTGTCAAAGGATAAAACCCTGGGCTCCTACACCCACATCGACAATCGACTGGTGAACCGGGCAGTCAGCACCGATGTGCTGAGCCGATTGGAAAACATTACCCCGGCCCTGCTGTTTGACCGCCGCTTTGACGGTTCTCCCTCGCTGAGCATCCGCGGGCAGAGTACCATCCAGTCAGAGGAAAGTCCGCTGGTGATTGTCGATAACTTCCCCTATGAAGGGGATTTGGACAACCTGAACCCGAACGATATTGAGAGCATCACCCTATTGAAGGATGCCGCTGCCGCTTCCATCTGGGGCGTACGTGCCGGTAACGGGGTAATTGTGATTACCACCAAAAAAGGCAGCCTGGAGCAGCCCATGACCATCCAGATCAACAACAGCGTCACCATTGGCCGCAAGCCGGATGTGTTCGACAACCCGCAGTTTCTGAATGCTTCCGATTTTATTGATGTGGAACAAAGCCTGTTTGATCAAAACTATTACTCGTGGATGGAAGACTATTCGGCTCAGCCGGCGATGTCGCCGGTGGTAGAGCTATTGATTGCCCGCCGCGACGGGCAGATCAGCGAAACGGAAGCCCAGGCGCAGCTTGACCGCTACCGACAGCTGGATGTACGGCGGGATTTTAGTAAGTACTTGTACCAAAACAGTATCAACCGGCAGCATTCATTCTCCATGAAAGGAGGCGGGTCAGCGGTCAGCTACTACTTAAGCGGCGGACTGGACCAAAACCAGGAAAACCTGGTTCGAAACGAGCTGGACCGGGTCACGGTTAATTCCATGCTGACTTATCACCCCACGACTTCGCTGGAGATTTCTTCGGGTATCCAGTATTCCCACAGCAGGCAATCGCAGAACAATGGCGGAAGCGCCGCAATAACCAGCGGGGGAACCTATGGCCTTTACCCCTATGCCCGGCTGGCTGATGATGCCGGGAACCCGCTGGCGGTGGTGCGTGATTTTAACACGGCCTTTGTCAGCCAGGCTCAGACTAACGGTCTACTAGACTGGTCGTATGTCCCCTTGCAGGAGCTGCAAAACAAGAATTACACCATTCAAACGGATGATATCCGGATCAACACCGCGGTTAACTACCGCCTGACCTCCTGGCGCAACGTGGAGGGCCGCTATCAATACGAAAACCAGGACCGGCATATTCGTGATTACCAAAGTCAGGAGCTCTACTACACGCGCAACCTGATCAACCAGTATGCTTACACCGACGAGGATGGAA
This sequence comes from Sunxiuqinia dokdonensis, assembly GCF_001270965.1. Lineage (GTDB taxonomy): Bacteria > Bacteroidota > Bacteroidia > Bacteroidales > Prolixibacteraceae > Sunxiuqinia > Sunxiuqinia dokdonensis. Next base: position 1,739 of record NZ_LGIA01000119.1, read on the forward strand.
ACTTGCAGTTTCCCCTTCCCCAAGGCGGCATTCTGGATAACAGCTACCTTTCCCTTGTTTCGCATTCGGGCAGGGCCCAGCTTAATGTAAACAAGAACTGGGGTGACCGTCACCGGCTCAGTGTGCTGGCCGGAACGGAAGTCCGCCAGGCCCGCACCACCGGCCTGTCGGACCGGGTGTATGGCTACAGCGATGAGCTGCTGACCACCTCGCGGGTGGATTATACCACCAGCTACCTGCTTTCGCCCGTGGGTTCAACAGCCACCATTCCCGACCGGTCGTCCCTGACTTACCTGACCGACCGGAACCGATCGTACTACGGCAACCTGTCCTACACCTTGCTGGAACGTTACATGCTTACAGCCAGTGCCCGAAAAGACGAATCCAACCTCTTTGGGGTGGATGCCAACAACAAGGGCGTACCGCTGTGGTCGGCCGGTGTGGGCTGGCAGATCAGCTCGGAATCCTTCTTCCCGTTGCGGGACCTGCTGCCGGTGCTGAAGCTGCGAAGCACTTACGGTTACAGCGGGAATGTCAACAA
>NZ_LGIA01000120.1 GCF_001270965.1 Sunxiuqinia dokdonensis
TGGCGGAGCACATGCGGGGAGATGTTCTTTTTGATACCGGCCTTTTCGGCATTTTCCTTTACAACCTGTTGCATGCTGGAGGCAGAATAGGCCTTGCCAGGGATATTTCCTTCAAAAAGATAAACCATTGGTCGCCACCTCCGGTAGTACTTCTCCAGGGATTTGAAAAGCTCGTCCGGCACAGGTAGTTCCCGTTGTTTGTTCCCTTTCCCGGTGATTTTAATGACGCTGCGCTGCCGGTCAATGTCTTTGAGCCGGATGTGCAACAGCTCGCTGCGGCGCATCCCGGTGGCATAAGCCAGGGTCAGTAAAAGCTGGTGTTTGTAGCTGCGGGGCGATCGGATCAATGCCCTGGCTTCGGTGTCTGAGAGTACAACCGGGAGTTTCTTTTCTTTCCGGGGACGTTTGATGCGGATACTTTCCCATTGACGTCCCAGTACATCCTGCTGCAGAATCTTCCACGCGCTGATGTTTTGGTTGATCCGGCTAACCGAGCAATTTTCGTGAGTGATTAAAAAATGAAGATAATTTTTGAACCGGGAGGTACTTATTTTACCTGGCGGTAAATTAAAATGACGACAAATCTGGCCTACCGAACTGATGTAACTGCGGATAGTCCTTTCACTGTAGTTGCGGATACGCATCTCGCGCTCCATCAACTCGCGGATACTTTTTTTTCATAACTAAAAAATTTAAAGATGAGGATAGAAGTTACGCTGTTTTTTGCACGATGCCAAGCTGCCCCGCCATAGCGGGGTTTAGTTCAA
>NZ_LGIA01000121.1 GCF_001270965.1 Sunxiuqinia dokdonensis
AGGCAAATGTAGCATTTCCAAGTTATTAAACCTAAAACTACAGCACATTGATACCAAACGGGGGATGATTTCAATTATTAATGCCAAAGGGAAAAAAGACCGGTCGATACCCATCAGCAAGCGCTGGCTCGATAAAGTAAAGCCTTATTATTTTGCCTACAAACCAAACACGTATTTAATTGAAGGCCAATTTGCAGGTAAAAGTATTGCTGCTGCGAGCCTGCAACAAGTATTTGAAAATACGTTAAAAAAAAGTAACATTACCAAACCTTATACGATTCATTGTTTGCGCCATAGTTTTGCCACACATTTACTTGAAAACGGGACCGATTTGAGATACATACAGGAACTATTAGGACATAAATCGAGCAAAACAACGGAGATTTACACACACGTGAGTAACGAAAGTTTAAAAAATATAAAAAATCCTTTTGATGACCTGTAAGTATAAAAAGGAAAAACCTTACAATGATTACTGTATTTGGAAATATTATCAGGTTTTTCCTGACAGACAACAGAGTTGAACT
>NZ_LGIA01000122.1 GCF_001270965.1 Sunxiuqinia dokdonensis
GAACACAAACTTTCTATTTGCTTACGGAACCATTGCCGATGCGGAGTTTTTCGGCTACCTACTCCAACGTAAGCCGGTTTATAAAAGCGCCCGGCTGTTGGATTATGAACTGCTGGTTAATCTGGAATCCGGCTATTTGTTTGTGAAACCTGGCCAAGGTAGTCAAGTTGCAGGTCAATTGGTTGAAGTTACTTCGGAAGAATTGGAAATACTAGATTTATGGGAAGGCGTCCCTTTTTATGAGCGGGAAACCTTGGAGGTGCAAACTGCAAATGGACCAGCCAACGCCTTTGTTTATAGCCAAAATCAGGCCAGCGGAAGCCCTCCAAACCTAACGCAACCAAAAGACAGAGCAAGCATGCTGGAAGAAATAAAGGCGTTCAGAATTTGGCTGGACACACACCGAAATCAAGGATAACGTTCGGCCAACTGTAATGCAGGATGGATTTTGCAGACTTCTAAAGAAAAACCAAAACAACTTTATGAAACGAATCTTCCTGCTCGCTCTCCTGGCAATTGCCTTTGCCTGCAAGCAACAACCGGAAATAACGCAGTGGCGTGGCGAAAACCGCTCCGGAATTTATCAAGAAGCCAAGCTTTTGAAAAGCTGGCCGACAGATGGTCCAACAACAGTTTGGGAAACCGAAATCGTAGGTAATGGCTACAGCAGTCCGATTGTGACCGATGAGTTTGTTTATGTTACCGGAGAAATTGACAGCCTCGGCTATTTATTCAAACTGGACCAAAATGGAAAAGAAGTCTGGCGAACGAGCTATGGAGGCGAATGGACCACAAACTTTGCTGGCAGCCGCGGAGCGCCAACTTTGGCTGGCCACTTAATCTATGTCTGCTCCGGATTGGGTGATATCGCTTGCATCGATACGGAGACCGGAAAAGAAATCTGGAGCAAAAATATGCTGCGTGACTTTGATGGCGTCAGCCCACGCTTTGGATTTTCGCAGGCACTTGTGGTCAACGACGACTTGATTTATTGCCAGCCTGGCGGTGCGGAACACAACGTAGTGGCTTTAAATCGGATGACCGGCGATTTGGTTTGGTCAAGCCGTTGTAAAGGCGAACGCCCGGGCTACAACTCACCACAACTTTTTGAATGGAACAAGCGGACCATTTTGGCAACTTTCTCGGCCTATCACCTTTTGGGCTTGGATGCTCAAACCGGCGAACTGCTTTGGACGCACGAACAAACCAATACCAAACCCGAAGAGCGCGAGCCGGGCAAGGGCGACACCCATGCCAATACCATTTTGTTTGACAACGGCTCGGTTTATTATTCTGCAGGCGATGGAAACTGCGGGGTGAAACTTCAGCTAAGTGACGATCGCACAGCCCTGGAGCAAATCTGGGCCACAAGCGATTTAGACAATTATATGGGTGGAGTCGTCAAGCTGGACAACCGGATTTACGCCAGCAGCCACCGTAAAAATCAGTTTATCGCGATTGATTGCGAAACCGGCGCTCAAACCGACAGCTTAAGGCTTGGCCGCGGTTGTACCATTTTTGCCGATAGCTTGCTGTATTTTTATGGCGATAAGGGCACCGTGTCGTTAATCAACCCGGCAGCTGACGGGCTGAAAACAATCAGCTCATTCAAACTAAAAAAAGGAACCAAAGAACATTTTGCCCATCCGGTTATTCATAAAGGCCAGCTTTACCTACGCCATGGA
>NZ_LGIA01000123.1 GCF_001270965.1 Sunxiuqinia dokdonensis
TCACTTGTTAGGAAAGAGAACAGCAGTTCAAATAGATTAGTTAATAATTTATGGTGCAACGCATATAAAACACCGAATCGCGGACGTTTTTAGGCCTTAATATTAAACCCACCCATTCTACAGGTGAATATCCAAAACACCTTGGCTGCTACCCCAACGGGCTGTAAAGCAATCCAGCCAGCTGGCAGCAATTCGGCACAAATCCGAAAGAGCAGGATTTAAAACTAAACTGAAAATGGTATTTTAGAGACGGATGGGCAAGGCACCGATTACCGAAAGAAACAAAATTCAACAACCATATAAATCGTATTTTATGTCACAGGTGTATCAGCTCGCCGTGCAATGGGGCCAGAACAAATCAGATTTGTTTTTCGAAGACAAAGAAACTACCGAACGTACGGCGGAATTCGTCAACTTAATGGCAGAATACGGGTCAACTCCCATCTGCATCGAAGCTATCGAGCACAAAGTGTACTCGCGCGAAGTGGCGATCGAACATATCCTCAAGGGACTTAATTTTGGGTTTTTTTCAGGGCCCAATTAGGAAATTCGATGGACAGACAGAAACCCCTTTAAATGGGTTGTTTTGATTGATTTTGGATGGTCAAAAACCTCTACCTCAAAGAATAATTTGTGGAGGCGGGCGGGTTCGGGCAAGTGTCGCCCCGGGTGTGGAGCGAAGCGGAACATACGGGGCGACTCTTGCCGTGCGGTGCAAGCCGGCTTCGGAGTGAAGCCAAGCGAAAAAGCGACTGGTTTCGTGCGCGGCAGCAAACGGATAAAGGAAGCGGTTTCGTGAGGCTGAACGATGGTGCCGGGGCACCGGAAAAACCTGCAAAAAAGCTATTGTACACCTTACAAAATCAGGAATATTACCTGATCAAACCGGAAAGTTGCCTGCGAAGGGATAGCGGACGGTTAGTCAGGCCCCTGGCCTGGTGTCGTCCGTGCAAACCGAGCAGGCATCTTTCTTTTTCAACCGAGGCTTGTGATCGCAGTGCGGAGCAAACGGAGCGAACAGGCCGCAGGATTATCTGCATATCTTGTCAACTGCGTTTGTCTTTCGCATCCTTGTCAAAAGCTACCAAGTTAAACATTTCCCGCATCCGAGAGCGAATCCGGTTGCCATAAAATGATTCCAGCTCGGAGGCGGAAAGATTGGTTGTCAGATGGGTCAACATGCGTTTGGAAACAAACAGGTCGTAGCGGGCCAGCAGGATTTCTGCCATCACATTGCACTCGTTCCCAAAATGCTTTGGGGTTTGTTCCAATCCCAGATCGTCAAAGCAGTACACCTTTGGAACGGGCATTCCGCCGATCCTAAAATACGAGCCCTTGCTGTAATGATTGATCACCGAGTAACCGTCCTTCTCAAACTCAAAACTGATTTCCCGGGTGGGCTTGACCAGGAACTGCTTTTCCCGTGGGCAGAAATAGCTGATCAGCCGGGAAAGGGCACTTTTGCCACAACCGATTGGACCGGAGATCAGCAGTCCTTTTCGAAGGCTAAGTCCGTGCCTTTCCGCGTTTTCCTTGTCACCGATGGCATACACCAGCAGTTTGTAGATCAGTTGCAGATCTCCGGGGTCAATGGCGAAATTCTCCCCGAATAGCATTTTTCCTTTTTCTTCCATCCAGAGCACGCTTCTCTGAAAGTTGAAGTTGAATACGCCGCCCTGAAGTTCTGCAATTTGCTCATAAGGGCTCCGAATAATCCTTGTTGGTTGCGACACTGAACCGGCCTGCGCCGATTTGATTGAATGGTCTTTCATAGTTGTGATTTTTATTGCTGTTTGACATCCATTTCCGGGCAAGGGCTTGCCAGGAAACAATTCGCTGGTCATTCCCGGTTTTCCATCCCAGGGACAGGTAGCGGGCATAAAATTGCTGGGC